>CAZZNC010000255.1:0-4726 GCA_964655405.1 uncultured Anaerolineaceae bacterium
GCCAGGCGCTGAGTTCTTCGGTGCGTTGCCCCGAACCCCGCGCCCTTTTTAGAAAAAAGGGCGACAAAAACTTGGCTTGCATGGCGGCGCAGCGCACCGCAAAAAAACGCGCGAGCACGTGTTCGCACACATGCTCGCGCGTTGTGTTCCCATTTCACGCAGCGGGGCTTAGCTTTCGGTGAACTCGCCCTCGACCACGTCCTCGTCGCTGGGCTGACCAGCGGACGCGCTGCCGTCACCGGCGGCGCCGCCCACACCTGCGCCCGCGCTCTCGTACATGGTCGCGCCCACCTGCTGCAAAGCCAACCCCAGTGCCTCGGTTTGGCTCTTGATCGCGGCGATGTCGTCGCCCTCCAGCGCCTTGCGCACCGCCTCGATCTTGGCTTCGATCTCGCTGCGCTGCTCAGCCGCGATCTTGTCGCCGTAATCACGCAGCAGCTTTTCGGCGGTGAAGATTTGCGCGTCCGCTTGGTTGCGCGTTTCCACCTGCTCACGGCGTCGCGCATCTTCGGCAGCGTGCTGTTCGGCTTCCTGCACCATACGCTGAATTTCGTTTTCGGCAAGGCCGCTGCTGGCCGTGATGGTGATCTTCTGCTCACGACCGGTTGCCTTGTCCTTGGCGCTGACGTTCAAGATGCCGTTGGCGTCAATGTCGAACGTCACTTCGATTTGCGGCACGCCGCGCGGCGCCGGCGGGATGCCGTCCAGGATGAAGCGGCCCAACGTCTTGTTGTCCGCCGCCATCGGGCGCTCGCCTTGCACAACGTGGATTTCCACCTGCGATTGGTTGTCGCTGGCCGTGCTGAAAATCTGGCTCTTGCGCGTCGGGATGGTGGTGTTGCGCTCGATGATCGGCGTTGCCACGCCGCCCAGCGTCTCGATAGAGAGCGTGAGCGGGGTCACGTCCAGCAACAAAACTTCCTTCACCTCGCCGCCGAGCACCCCACCCTGAATCGCCGCACCGACGGCCACGACCTCATCGGGATTGACGCTCTTGTTCGGCTCTTTGCCGAAGAACTTCTTGACCGCTTCTTGGATGGCGGGCATACGGGTCATGCCGCCCACCAGCAACACCTCGTTGATGTCGGCAGACTTCAGTCCCGCGTCGTCCAGCGCCTTTTGGCACGGCGTGATGCTGCGCTCGATCAAGTCGGCGACCAACGCTTCCAGCTTGGCGCGCGTCAAGGTCATGTTCAGATGCTTGGGGCCGCTAGCGTCTGCCGTAACGAACGGCAAATTGATCTCGGCTTGCATGGTCGTCGAAAGCTCTTTTTTGGCGTTTTCCGCCGCTTCCTTCAACCGCTGCAAAGCCTGGCGATCCTGCCGCAAGTCGATCCCCTGTTCCTTCTTGAACTCGTCGGCGATCCAGTCAATGATGCGCTGGTCGAAATCATCGCCGCCCAGGAAGGTATCCCCGTTGGTGGAGCGCACCTCGATCAGACCCTCGCTCACATCCAGGATCGAAATATCGAACGTGCCGCCGCCCAAGTCGTAAACGGCGATGGTCTCGTCCTTCTTCTTGTCAATGCCATAAGCCAGCGACGCCGCGGTCGGCTCGTTGATGATGCGCTTGACGTCCAGTCCGGCGATGCGGCCCGAGTCTTTGGTCGCTTGGCGCTGGCTGTCGGAGAAGTACGCCGGAACGGTGATCACGGCTTCCTTCACTTCTTCGCCCAAGTACGCCTCGGCGTCGGCTTTGATCTTTTGCAGAATCATGGCCGAAATTTCCGGCGGGCTATAGGCTTTGTCGCCCAAGTGGACGCGCACATCGCCGTTCGGCGCCGCGCTGACTTTATACGGCACCACTTCCAGCGCCTTTTGCACTTCAGGATCGCTGAACTTGCGTCCCATGAAGCGCTTGATCGAAAAGATGGTGTTTTCCGGATTCATGATCGCCTGACGGCGGGCCAACTGCCCGACCAAGCGCTCCCCTTGTTTGTTGACCGCGACAACGGACGGGATCAAACGCCCGCCTTCCGCCGACGGGATTACGGTCGGCTCGCCGCCTTCGATCACAGCGACTGCCGAATTGGTCGTCCCCAGGTCAATGCCGATAATCTTGCCCATGTGCCTCTCACCTCTTGCTTGATTTTGTGTGATGATTGCTCGTACTAACGCGCCTCAGCGCGCGTATATGCTGGTTTTCAGCTTATTCTGCCACCCGCACCAATGCCGGACGCAACACGCGCTCGCCCTGCATATAGCCGCGTCGCAGCACATCGGTGACCGTGCCGCTTTCGGCCTCGGACTCTCCGTCCATGCCGACCACCTCGTGATAGTTCGGGTCGAACGGCTGGCCGACGGCTTCGATTTCGGTCACGCCCGCGTCTTGCAAATAGCGTTCCAGCTTGCGCAAGATGAGCGCGACGCCCTCAAACCACTCATCGCGGCGGTCTTGGGGCACGGCGTCCATAGCGCGGTAAAAGTCGTCCAACACCGGCAACAGCTTGAGCAGCAAACGCGCTTCGGCCACTTTGGCCTGGTCGGCGCGCTCGCGTTCGGTGCGGCGCTTGTAGTTTTGGAACGCCGCCCGTTCGCGCTGGAGACTATCCAGATATTCAGCCGCGCGGGCTTCAGCTTGTTCTAAGCGTGCAGACACGTTGTCTTCTGCAGCCTCCTTCGTCGTAGTTTCGGTCACTGCGCCCGGAGCTGTCTCCGCAGCGGTTGCACCGTCGCCGCTTGTTGGGGTCTCTTGCGTCTGGGTGTCGGCCTCAAGTGTCGCATCCGCCTCCGGCGCGTCGTGCGTCCGGTCATTGGGCGGAGCGGCATGGGTTTTCTTCGCTTTGGAGTGCGTCTTTTTCGCGCTCACTACCTTTGCCTCCGGAATGGTTATACAGGGTTTGGTGACGTTAAGCGCCTGTAGAGTAACGAATGAGTCATAGAAAAGCGTTAGCAAAGCAAAGGAATCCTGTAGATACAAGGCCCAAATATGCTCGAAAGAGCAAAAAAAGGCCGTTGAAACTTTCATGCGGCGGCCAATACTGTTAGGATCAAGGCTGTGAGTCATCCACACAACACGTACACCACACAGGAAAACATACCATGCCAATTTCTTCTTCCACGCCCCACCCCGCCAACGGTCATCGAGAGGATTTCCCCAGTTGGTGGGAACAGCTCAGCGGCCTGCTGGAAGTGGCCGACCTGACCAACGCAGCCATCCGCCGCAAACTGGACGCCACCGCCGCCCAAGCCAACAATTACGGCTTGCAGCTTGTCGGCAACTGGCAATATGCGCCCGCGTTGCCGGTGCTGAGCGCGGCCATCGAAGCGTGGGCACGGCTTGGGCAGATCGCGGGGCTGGTCAATGCACGTAACGCACGCGGCGCAGCATATCGGCACTTGGGCGAGTACGCCGCCGCGCTGGACGATTTTGGCGCGGCGCTGCGCCTGGCAGACGCGCGCGCGCTGACCAGCGCAGCTATTTATGCACGTTGCGGGCTGGCTGCTGCGTACCTGGATATGGATGCCCACGACCAAGCCGAAGCGTCCCTGAAGCAAGCTCAAACGCTGGCCGAAGCCCAGGAAAGTCCGTCCGACACCGCCACCGTGCATTATTGGCAGGGGCGGCTGGCCGAAGCACGCAAAGATTGGTTGCCTGCCCAGCGTGCCTATCAGCAGGCGGTGGACACCTGGCACGATGTGCCCGCGCCTGCCGAAGAAGTCGAAGCGCAGGCGGGCGTGATGCGCACGCTGTTGGCGCAGGGGTACGCGGTGGAAGCGTACACATTGGCGCAGCAAGTGCTGCGTCATTTGGCGGAAAAAGGGCCAGAGCGTTTGGACGAGCCGCTGCGGGTGTATTGGAGTGTCTACCGCGTGTTGCACATGGCGCGGGAAGAAGAAGACGCGCGGGAAATATTGCGCGCAGCCTATACGCTGATGGTGCGGCAAATGGAAGGGCTGGAAACGCCCGAACAACGCGAACGCTTCCGCGAGCGCGTGCCGCTGCACCGCGCCGTTGCGGAAGCCTGGCAGGAGCTGGTCAGCGGGTGACGCGAGGAACAAACGCGGGCACTGCGAAAGCCGGCGCGCAAAGCGCATGACGCGCCGTTGGGTCGCAGTGCCTTATGATCGTACAACCGAAAAAGAAGGATGCCCTACCTGACCTACGTTTGCTCGTCAGCCTCAAGGTCGGCCATCGTGTCACCTACCCGAGGTATGGTGCGCTTAGCCAAGTACAGCATCAGGCTTAGCCCGCACAAATGCAATACGGCCAACATGGGGTATTGCAGATCCAACGGTAAACCCAAAAGTGCCAGCCCAACAATCGCACGCACCCAACGGGCCAGGCGCGGAGAGATGGGAAGAAAGTATGTGTCGTGTACAACCACACTACTGAAGACGAGCACGATAGCCACGCCCGCCCATTGCGGAGACACGCTGCCGAGCCACGCTACGAACACGCAAAGCAACGTCATCACACCTGCAAAATACAAATGAAACTTGACGACCCGCAACAATGTACGCGAAAGCACGTCGAAATATCGCTCTAGAAAGGCCGGAGAGAAAGCGAGGCAATCCCCCATCGAGGTAAAGCGCACCGGCTCGCCGTGCATTGGCCCAAACGACGCGAGAGAGGCTTGGTGCATTGCGTAGGCTTCCGGCAAGCTCCGCGTGGTGTATTGCACCCACAAGTTCGCTTGGCGAGTCGGCTTGTTGTGCAAAAAGGGTACGAAGGCATAAGTTATCAGCCAAGCATAATCGGGGAAAATCGTCTGAAAAGCGACTA
>CAZZNC010000256.1:0-4708 GCA_964655405.1 uncultured Anaerolineaceae bacterium
TACCGGCTTTGAGCTTGTTACGCGCTTCTTGTTCAAAAACGAGTTGCTTGGGCATGGTTGGATACTCCTTACCCTCAATTGATGGATTGCGTTCACCTACTGCAACAAGTTTTTCCGTGCGATGAAAGCCTTAGCACTCCATACCGCCGAGTGCCAATTCCTGCTTGAGTTTACAATTTCCCCGCAGGGACTGTCAAGCATAAATTAGCACTTGAAAGCGGGGAGTGCTAAGGCGCGCCCGTTAGAAATGCGTAAAAAATTTGGCCGGTTAGGGGGTCGGGGTCACTTGAGGAAAGTTATTTCCGGCGCCGCACGAATTCAGCACGTTTTCGAAGTATTGTTGGCGGCGCTCGTCTCCGCTTTGCAACACCATCTGATAGCCTTGTTGCAAATACGGCAACGCCAAATCGCAGCGTCCGAGTGCAGCCTGCGCGTGTCCCAGTTGGTAGTAATCGTCGGGGTCGTTGGAGCCAAGCTCAATGGCACGTTCCAAATTGGCAATGGCGGTGACAAAATCGCTATTGCTCCATTGCAACCCACCCAAATAGGACAAGCACGGCACATTGTTGGGGTCAACATCCAAGCAACGCTGATAAAATTCGTAAGCGCGCTCCATGTTGCCGTTGCGTCGGTGGGCAGTTGCCAACGTGAAGAGCACCATCGGGTCGGTGGGGTTGCGGTCCCAGGCTTGGGAAAGCACCTCGACAGCTTTGCTCACCTGCCCTAGCGCGATGTAATTGTTGGCGAGTTCGACGGCGATATATGTGTAAGTGGGCGCGTTTTGCAACGCGGCTTGATACGGCTGGATCGCCTCGTCCCAACGTCCCTGGTTGGAATACCATAGTCCCTGGGTGCGGAAGGTGTCCGCCACCGCGATTCCGCGCGTGTCCAGCTCCAACGCCTGATCCAAATAGCCCATGGCGATCTCGTACTGTCCCAAGTCCTGGTAAATTTCGCCCAGATAGGTATAAGCCGGCGCAAAGGTGCTATCCAGCGCGCGAGCGTGCAGTGCAGAGGCCAATGCCTTGCCATACTCGCCGTGCCAATCCAATGCCATTGCACGGATAGCCCAGCCGTCCGGCGCTTCGGGGTTGGCGTTGATGGTCTTTTCGGCGTACTCCAACGCCTCTTGCATCCGGTCTTCGTTGCGGCCAAAACTGGACGTGATGACCAATAGATGCGTCACGCGGTAGTACAGTTCCACGTCATTGGGTTTGGCCTCCGCCAGCGTCTTGCACTCTTTGATCGCCCCTTCCAAATCACCGGTGCGGTAGGCGTTTTCACAACTTGTCTCGGCCACCAACAAATTCGGCGTGGCGGTGGGTTCGGCAGGCGGCGCCACTTGGGTTTGCACTTGCTGTGCCACAGTTTCGATCTGCGGCAGCACAGCGTCGCGTAACGCTTGCTGGTGTTCCCAGATCAACCAACCACCGTAAGCCAGCGCAGGGATTGCCAGCAGCATAAAGAGCTTGCGCCAGGAAAAAAGACGCCGGCGATGCCCAGAACGGTAGCGCTTGGGAGTTCGCAAATACATAAACGCACCCCTAAAAGATGCCGATGGGTTCGGGAGGCACAGGCGTATCGGGAATGGGCGTGGGAATGTCGCTGATGTCGTATTCCTCTTCGTAGTTCACGCAAGACATCAGCCCTTCGTTAATCAAGCCCTTGATCTTTTCGCTGGGGTGCATTTGCAACGCTTCTTGCAAAATCGGCCAGGCTTGGTCGCAGCGCGCCAACAATGCCCACGCCAGCCCGCGAATGTACCAACATTCGATCTCACGCTCTTGCAAGGGCACGGCTTGTTTTTCTTGCAACGAAGCACACGTGTCGAAAGACTCAATCGCGCCTTCGTAGTTGCGCCGTGTATAGCGCACCATGCCCAACTGCCGGAACGCTTCGGGATAGGTCGGGTCGAGCTGAATGGCTTGTTCGCACGCTTCTTGAGCCAACGCATCTTCACGCATGGTGAAGTACGTTTCACATTTGCGCGTGTAGGCTTTGACGTTGTTCGGTTCCATCGCCAGCACCATATCGTAGGCGGCAATGGCTGCTTCGTAATTCTGCTTGGCTTTGTAATAAACAGCCAGTTCGAAGTACAAGGCATCAAAGCGCGGATGAATCTGGATCGCGCGCTCGTACTGTTGAATGGCTGCGTCGAATTCGCCTACGAAAGCCAGTCCTAACGCCAACGCACGCCGTGCATCCAAGCTGTTCGGGTCGAGCTTGACCGCCTCGTCGGCTTTTTGGAAGGCTTGGTTGGGGCGTCCGGCGTTGCGATAGGCCATCGAAAGATAGGCTTTGGCCTCGGCGTAGTCCGGCGCGAGTTGTTCGGCACGCAGCCCCGCGCTGATCGCTTCTTCCGGACGGTCGTTTTCCAGCAGCGCCAGGCAGAGCATCGCTTGGGCACGTGCGTTGTTGGGGGCAATTTCCACCATGTGTTGCGCCACGTCCAGTGCTTCCGTTGCGCGGTAGCGATAGCGGCGGCCCGCGTAGCTGCGATAGACCAACATGCGCGCATACTCGAAGAGGATGTCTATATCGTTGGACGACAGCTCTGCCGCGCTCCCATAGTACCCAATGGCCTGTTCGATATCACCGCGCCAATAGGCCCGCTCGCCAAGTTGTGCTAACGTGATAGCGTCTTGGGTCGGCGTCGGTTCATCCCCCACGTTCGCCAGCACCCAGCTTTGTACGGTGTTGAATTGCCACATCACGCCGACCGCTGCCAGCATGATGATAATCCACATGATATAGAATACGCGATTGCCTCGCCGACGTGCTTGGCGGCCAAAGTGTAGATTGGATCGGTCGCGTCGAATATACATCTTTCACCTCACGGCAGCGTGGTGGCGCTGCACGTAATAAAAACCGGCGAGTGATGTCCCCCCGGCTTCGTCAGCGCAGATTTTACCACCAGAAGGGACTTTTCGGCATATTCCATGAAGGAAGCAGGGAGATGGCGTGCTTAGCGCTCCACATGAAGCTGCGCCAACAGCACGTGATCGCCGAGCATGTGTCCGTTTGCGTCCGTGACAGGCAACCGCGCGGCGGGTTCTTGCCACCAATAGAGTACCACCCACAGCGCGTAATCTCCGGAAGGCAAGTTTGGCGGCAGCTCCAGCGCGTGGTTGTCCCTTTGCAAAGCGCCGACGCGCCACATGCTGGTGTGGCCGAATTGGTTGAGGGGCAGCGCGTCCCGTTGGGCTACCGGCTGCCCGTCCGCGCCGATCAACAACAGCCCGACCGTGTAATCTTGCGCGGGTGGCGCCAGCGTTTCCCACAACAGCGAAACCGGCGCAGTCTCTCCGGCACGGTAGGTGTTGCCGCGCGGCAGATCGCAGCCCACCAGTCGCAACGTACCGCCAAAGTCCACGTCCAGCCGCTGCGCAGGCCAGGCGCGCGCGCTGGCGGGCGGCGCGTCGGTCATGTCGAAGAGCACAGCGCGTGCAATGTCGCTGCCCTGCACATCGCGCACGGGGAAGTAATGCCGCGTCAAGTACAGCTCCACCGGACGCACAGCCCAGGGCACGAACGGGCTATCGTGCACCACCAACCACAAGCGCCGATGCCGCTCGGCCAGGTCGGCAAAAACGAGCGTATCCGAGCGGTGGATCAGTTCCTCCGGATACGGCGAGGCAACTTGCGGCGCTTGTTCGGGGCTGGGACGCTCGCCCGGGGAAAACGGCAGTGTGTAAACGGTGGGAGCGCTGCGTTTGTAGGCGTTCATGAAAAACTCGGCATACGTGTCGTCGCTAAGCACGATCACGTCGTCCGGCCTGAGCTGCGCTTCGAGCTGGGTCAGCAAGTCCTGCGCGGGTTGGAAATCTCCCCAATAGCGTGGGTCTTCGCGCACCGCGTACAGCCCGCCGTACCACGCCGCGCTGAGCGCCAGCGCCAACGTGCCCAGCGTGGCAGCGAAAACGATGCGGCGCGCTTGCCGGTGGCGCACCCACCACGCCAACCAGCCCAGCGCCAGCGCCGCCAATGCGACGCTCAACGCGGGCAACAGCCACACGTCCGCGCCGGTGGCCTGCCGCCAGGCCCAATGCGGCGTTTGCGCGCCCAACAGCTTCAAATTGACCCGCAGCGGCGACCAGCGCCATTGCCACGCGCCTTCGTTCCAGGGAACAACAGGCGGATTTTGCGCGGCAAGGTAATCGTAATAAGCGTGCAGTGGCACGGTCACTGCCAACACTTGCACGCCGAGGCTCAGCAGGGCCAGCGCGAGCGCCCCCACTCGCACCCACCACGCTGTCGCGCTTTGCAGCACACGTTCTCCAAAGGGCAGCAGCCATAACGCCAGGAAAGGGATCGCGGGCACCATATAACGCGCGCCCCAACCCGTGCCACCGTACCATTGCGCCGCGCCACGTCCTGCCGCATAGCCGATCACGAAGGCGGTCAGCGCGGCCAGCGGTATGAGCAGTTGCCGCCAACGCCGCGCGCGTAGCAACATCGGCCAGGCGGCCAGCCCCAACAGCAACACCGGCGAAAAGAGCCACACGCTGCGCGCGGGGCTGAAAAGGTAGCCTTTGATGCCGGTGGAAATGGTTGCCAAATTGTCCCGCGCCCCGTGCAGCCGCCCGCTGACGTTCCAGCGCCGAACTTCTAGCCCGAACCACGTATCCAGGTTGAGCACGGCCAGCACCAGCGCCGCGCTGACCAGCGCCAGAGCGGCCAGCGCGATCACGGTGCGGCGGTTGACGCG
>CAZZNC010000257.1:0-4701 GCA_964655405.1 uncultured Anaerolineaceae bacterium
CCACCAGCGCACGCTGTCCGCGCACTCCGGACCGCCCCGCACCACGAAGGTTTGTCCGGGCGGGAGCGTGTGCGCAATGGTCGCATCCAAGCGCGGGGCAACGCGCAACGTCGTCGGCAACGGCGGTCCGAGCATGGTGCGCCCGCCATCCCCGATACGCATCCGCGCGGGCAACACGCCACAATCAGAAACGGTTGCCGTCGGTTGGGGCGAGGAAGTCGGTCGCAATGTGAAGGTCGGTCGCGGTGTGTGGCTCGGAACACGGGTGCGCGTCGCCGCCGGGGGGGGCGGCAAGGTGGGCGCGCGCGTGGGCGTGCGCGTAGCGGTAGCTGTTGCGGTGGGGTTAGGCGTCCCCGTCCAACGTGACGCCGTGCCGGTCAGCGCCACCGCCACACTTGCACGCATATTCGGCGTGGGCGTGTCCGTCCAGGCTGCGGCGGTGGCCGTCTGCCGTTGAATGAGCAGCGCGTCCGCCGTCATACCCAAATCCGGCGTGACGCTGGGCGTATTCGTCCAAGTGTCGGCGGTCTGGCGACCAGCCAACGCAGCGTCTGCCGTCGCGCTCGCGTTTTGATCCGGCGTCGGGAAAACTCGGCGGGTGGCAGAAGCAGGCAACGTTTCCTCGGCGCGCGGTGTTTCGGTGGCGCTGGGCGAAGTCAGGATCACGCTGGCGGGCGCGGTGGTCGGCGTGGCGGTTGGCGCCGGTTCCGCAGCGCGCCCGCTGCTCCACCACCACAACGCGCCAGCACCCAGCGCCGCAAGCAGCAACACCGCGAAAATCCCATACCGCGCCGCGCGCCGTTTGTGTGGCGCGGCAGGAACTTGGAGGGGCGCGCTTGCCACAGGGGGAGCCGTTCGGTAACCTGTGGCAACCTCCGCCGGCGCAAAGTTCGGCGGGAGCGGCACGTCCTCGGCGACAGTGGGCGGCGGCACGGTCGGCGCTTCCGGCGCCACCGTTGCGCGTGTCGAACCGGCGGGCGGTGTGGCGCGTTCGATCTGCTCTTGCGTGACACGCGGCAAAGGTGCGGCCAAGCGCTCCGGCGGCAAAGCACGCAGCGCCGCTTGGAAATCAGCGGCCATTTGCCGCGCGGACGCATAGCGAGCGTCCCTCGGCTTGGCAAGCGCGTGCAGCACGATCTGTTCGGCAGCGGGCGGCAGCTCGGGGTTGAGCGCGCGCGGGGGCGGTGGGGACTGGTCGAAATGTTTGTACATCAATCCGAAAGGTGTGTCGGACTGAAAAGGCAGCGCGCCCAACAACATCTCGTAAAGCATGATCCCCAGCGCGTAAATGTCCGTGCGCGCGTCCACCGGCTCGCTGCGCCACTGTTCCGGCGCCATGTACGCCGGCGTGCCCATCACGTTCCCCGTCGCCGTGAGATTTACGCCTGTGGTCGTGCCCGCCACCATCTTGGCGATGCCGAAATCGGTCAGATAGACGTTGTCCTCTTCGTCCAAAAGCACGTTGGTCGGCTTCAGATCGCGGTGGACAACACCCTGTTTGTGCGCATATTCCAACGCCGAGGCGATCTGCTCGAGAAAGCGCCCCACCTGCTGCAAGCTCAGCGGGCGGCGCAGCTTGTCGCTGAGCACGCCGCCTTCCACCAAGCGCATTACCAAATAGATGTAGTGCTCGGTGCGGCCAAAGTCGATCACCGGCAGAATGTGCGGATGTTGCAAACGGGCGATGACGCGCGCCTCGCGCTCGAAACGCGCCACAAACTCGGGGTTGCTCGCCAAATGCGGCGCCATGACCTTGATCGCTACGTCGCGGTGCATGGACGCCTGGTGCGCACGGTACACCGTCGCCATGCCGCCCCGCCCGATCAATTCCTCCAGACGGTACGGCCCCAGCACCTGCCCCGTGAGGTCTTCTAACATGGCTGCTCGCTCCTGCTGCGCTTATTTCTACCTAAGCATACCCGTCAGCGGGACGCGGGGCAAGCGTGTGACGCTAGGGGCGTGTTGCGGGTTGCGGGGGCGTTGCCCTCTGCGCCCCCAGCGCCCCCAGCGAGGTGCGCTGACCGCCCGCCGGTCAGTGCGAACGCATGTGGTGATCGTGCGCATGGGGCGCGCCGCCAGGGCCTTGCTTTCGCAAGGCCTCAAAGCGGCTTCCGCCGCTTTGGTGCGCCGACAGGCGCACGGCGGCGCGCCCACGCCGACGACCGTTCACCGGCAGCGGGCGGTCGCCGCCCGCCCAAGTTCCGCGCTCGCCGTGCCGCGCCGAACGCGCAGCGTTTGGTGCGGCGGGGTCCAGGGGGCGAAGCTCCCTGGCAGGGGTGCGGGGGCAGCGCTCCCGCGCTCTTTTGGGCAAAAACGCGCGCGCTTGCTATACTGCGCCATGCTTGGCCGCGACCGACCACAAAGGAGGTGCAACGCACATCATGAACGGGGGAACACCAGCGCAAGGCCCTACGCTCCGCGCGTAGGGATACGAGGTGACGGTTTCTCGCCGCGTGGCGAGACTAACGCCGAGCAATCGGCGGAAAATCGAAGTTCTGCGGATGCCGTCAGGAAGTAAAGCCACCTTCCTCATACGTTCCCTCCCAAACCAAGCCGCACCACAAAGCCCACCGGCAACGGTGGGACAAAACGCGCGGCAGTGGCGCTCAAAACATCCAACTGCATCAGCGAGCAGCGCGCCTCTGTACCCGCACGCCGACCGTGCGCCGCATCGGGACGCTGCGCCCTGCCCTGCACCCTGGGAGGAGCTCACCATGTGTGGAATCGTCGGTTACATCGGTCCGCGAGACGCCACGCCGATCATCTTGGAAGGGCTGCGCCGCCTGGAATATCGCGGCTACGACTCCGCCGGTCTGGCCGTGTTGCAAAACGGCACGATTGCCGTGCGGCGCGACGTGGGCAAGCTGGAGAACCTCGCCCGCCGCGTGGACGCCGCCCCGCTCAACGGGCACATCGGCGTTGGGCACACGCGCTGGGCCACGCACGGCAAGCCCAGTCCGCACAACGCCCATCCCCACATCAGCCACAACGGGCGCACGGTGGTTGTGCATAACGGCATCGTGGAAAATTTCCACGAGCTGCGCGCCGAGCTGCAAGCGGCAGGCGTGCGCTTCGCTTCGGAAACCGACACCGAGACCATCGTGCACCTGATCCAGCGCGAGCTGGACGCCGGACACGCCCTGACCGAGGCCGTGCGGCGCGCGGTGCTGCGGCTGCGCGGCGCGCACGCCATCGTCGTGCTCAACGCGGACGCGCCCGACCGCCTGGTCGCGGTGCGCATCGGCAACGCGGGCGGCGTGGCGCTGGGCGTGGGCGATGGGGAAATGTTCATCGCCTCCGACGTGCCCGCCATCCTGGAACACACGCGGCGCATGGTCTTTTTGGAAAGCCGCCAACTCGCCACCGTCACCCGCGACGGCTGGACGCTGCAAACGCTGGACGGCGAACCGGCACAGGGGCACGTCCACACCATCCCCTGGGATCCGGTCAGCGCGGCGCGCGGCGAATACAAGCACTTCATGGCAAAGGAAATCCACGAGCAGCCCCGCGTACTCACCGACACGCTGCGCGGACGCATTGACTTCGGCAGCGGCGAGGTCTGGTTGCCCGACCTGCCGCTGAGCGAGGCAGAGGCGTGCGCCTTGCAACGTGTGGTCACGGTGGCCTGCGGCAGCAGCGCCTATAGCGGGCTGGTGGGGCGCTACCTGATCGAGGGGCTGGCGCGTGTGCCGGTGGAAGTGGACTACGGCAGCGAGTACCGCTACCGCGACCCGATCCTGGACGCGCGCTGTGCCGTGCTCGCCATCACGCAATCCGGCGAAACAGTGGACACGCTCGCCGCGATGGAAGAAGCGCAACGCAAGGGCGCGCGGCTGTGGGGCATCGTCAACGCCCCGGGCAGCCAGGCCATGCGCATCGCCGACGGCGTGATCACCATGCAAGCCGGCCCCGAGATCGGCGTGGCGAGCACCAAAGCCTTCACCACCAGCATCGTCGACCAATACTTGTTGGCGCTCTACCTGGCGCAACGGCGCGGCACGCTCTCGCCGGAGGCGGCACGTCAGCACGCGCGCGACCTGGCGCGCCTGCCGGACCTGGTGGGCCAGGCGCTGGAAAGCGAGCCGCAGATCGAGGCGCTGGCGGGCGAACTCTACCACTACGAGCATTTCCTCTACCTGGGGCGCGGCATCAACTACCCCATCGCGCTGGAAGGCGCGCTCAAGCTCAAAGAGGTGAGCTACATCCACGCCGAAGGCTATCCGGCAGGGGAGATGAAGCACGGCCCGATTGCGCTCATCGACGAGGGGATGCCCGTTTTGGCAATTGCGCTGCGCGACGGGGTTTACGAAAAGATGCTCAGCCAGATCGAGCAGGTGCGCTCACGGGGCGGGCGCGTGATCGCCCTGGCAACTGCCGGAGACGACGCGATCCGCGAAAAGGCTGACCACGTGCTCACCGTGCCGCCCACCCCGCCGCTGCTCAGTCCGGTGGTGAGCGTGATCCCGCTGCAACTGCTGGCCTATCATGTGGCGCTGCGTCGCGGTTGCGACGTGGATCAGCCGCGCAACCTGGCGAAAAGCGTCACGGTGGAATGAGGGGAGCACGTCCCAATTCTGCGCTTGCCATGCAGCGTTCAGCCATGGCGGGGGCGTTGCCCCCGCGCCCCCAGCAGGGGACGTCGTCCCCTGCCCCCCCGCGAGCCGCACGGCGGCGCGCCCCGCGACGGCGAACGCTCGCAGG
>CAZZNC010000258.1:0-4669 GCA_964655405.1 uncultured Anaerolineaceae bacterium
GGCGAAGCGCTCACGACGGGCGTTGGCGTCCAGGTGTACGAAGGCGTGATCGTAGGCACGATGGGCGTGGGCGTGGCCGAAGGCGGTGGCGGCACGTAAGGCACAGCTGTCGGAGGTGGGGGGACGCTTTCCCCATTCGCCGATTCCCCGTCGCCGGAAGGGACAGCAGGGGCGCTCACGTTGTCGCGGTGACCGAAAAGCAGCGTGTAGCCTTGCCCGCACGATCCATACGCCACGCCGATTCCCACTTCGTTGATCACGGTGTGGGTCAGCCCCTGGTAATGGACGGGCGAATTGATCCAGAAATTCCAGGCGTCTTGGGCGCGCGCGATCTGCCCCATGTAGATATTTTCACTGATCCACGAGCCGGCATAGCCCTGGGCACGCGCGCGGCTGGTGGGCGTAGAGCCGTTGGCTTCGGTGTGGGAAACATCGCACGTGTCCGCCATGTACTGGCTATGTTGCGTGGCGGCAACGCTGAGTTGTGCATTGAGGCTGTACGGCGGCAGCTCCAAGCTGGCGCGCAGAGCGTTGATTTGCGTCAGCAACCAGGCCGCTTCGTCGTCCTGAGCGTGGATGTGTGGCGCTGTCCCGAGTGGCAGCACCAGCCCCACCAACACAACGAGGCACACGATCTTTCGGCTAACCATAGGCAGAAGGTATGCTCCTTGCTCGAGCTACTTTGCGGCTCAGTGTACCCGAATTGCGCTGCAAGCTCCAGGTACGTTTGCCCACCGCGCCGCCGCTGGTGCGCGCACATCTGCCTAACTTCACGTGACAAATCTGTGCATATTGCCTAAGGCGACTCGTGCAATTCTCATAAAACCTGCCTGAAGACACCCATTTCGCTTGCCCCTTACAATGAATATATCCTCGTTCCCCCCCTAAAATCACGCGACGGACGCGATGCGCGTGGGAGAGAAGATCATGGGCGCTGTGATGCAATCCACCGACTTGAAAACCGTGTTGAAATTGGCCTTGCCCCCCGGCAGCCGCTTGCTTATTGGGTATCCCAACACGCCGATCAATCGCGTTACGCATCTGCGCACGCGCCCGCCGATCTTCGCCGATTTGAGCGGGCAAGAGCTGGTGTTGGTTTCTCTGGACGCACTGGCCCACGCGCCGACGCCTTTGTCGCTGGAAACGGTCATCGAGCGGCTGACGCATACGCGCGCCAGTGCGTTGGGCGTGCAGGGCAAATTGCCTCCGCGCATCCAAAAGATTGCCCGCGAACATAACTTCCCGTTGGTGACCTTGCCGCACCGTGCCGCCTTGCCGCAGATTGCGCAGGCTGTGCAGCGGCTGCTGACCGACCGTGAAGCACAGATGCACCAACGCGCTGCTGAGTTGCGCCAAACGCTGCAACGCCACGCAGCCAGTTATCATGGGTTGAGCACCATGCTCAACACGCTGGCGCGCGCGTTGGGGCGCCAAGTGGTGCTCCACAATCGCCAGGGGCGCGTGCTGGGGCGTGGCGTGCCGTCTTCTCACGAGCGGGCGTGGGACAATCACCCTGCCCTAACCGCAGGCGGTAGTTTTGTGCGCCAAGTGGAAGAGCATTTGGCTTTGCGTCCCAACAGCGCCCCTGCCATCGTGGAAAGCGCCGCCGGATTGAGCGTGCCGCTGGTGTACAACCGCCGCACTCTGGGGTATGTTTCCGCGCTTTCGATGGGCGAACGTCCCGACGAGTTCGACCGTTTGGCGCTGGAATATTGTGCCCAGCCGTTGGCCCACGAGCTGACCCGCCGCCAAAGCGCCGACGCCGAATCGGTGCGCGCTGCGCGGGATTGGGTGGCAGATTGGCTCAGCAGTCCCGCTGCTGATGATGAGCTGCTGATGCACCGCGCGGGGTTGGATGCCTTCGATCCGGAAGTGTGGTACGCGGTGGGCGTGTTCCAATGGCACAACGCGGAAGGCGAGGGGAATATCACGGCGGTTTTGGAACGGATGCAGCGCGTCATACGCAACGAACTGCACCAACGGCGTGTTCATGCTCCGATAGGGCGTTTGGGAGATCGTGTGGTGGTGCTCTTCCCGCTGGAATCTCCCCAGCGCACCCAGCGTTTGCATCAAGTGGTGCATACACTGCGCGATACGCTGGAAGCCGGACTGCCAGCGGGACAGGTGTTGGTAGGGGTCGGGCGTCCTTCGCTCGGGTTGACCGCGCTGCGTGCCTCGTTTCAAGAAGCAGCCCACGCTCTGGACTTGCCGGAGGCGTTGTGGGCCGAAGGGGCTATCGCACGCTTTGGCGATGTCACCCTTTACGATCTGCTGCTTGCCACCGGCAACACAGCGCGTTTGGCGCACTTTTGCGAGCAGTGGCTTTCCCCGCTCATCGCCTACGACGAGCAGCACCACACCGATTTGCTGCCCACGCTTGGCGCGTACTTTGCGAACAACGGCAACATGGCGCGTACCGCTCATGCGCTGAACATTCACCGCAACACGTTGGTTTATCGGTTGGGACGCATCACGGAAATTTTGCAATTGGATACCGAAGACGCCAGCGTGCGGCTGAATTTGCACTTGGCGCTGAAGATTCATCGCTTGCTCAGCGCGCTCTAAAGATCAACGGGAGGCCCGTCAACGAGCCTCCCGTTTTGGAGTCATGCTTGCAGCGGTGAGCTACCGAAGCGCCTTTTCAGCAGCGGAAAGCACCGCGTCCGGCTGCAAAACGAGTGTTTCCCATGTCATCGGCACGCGCACATTGGGCACCACGCCCACGCCTTCGAGCACCGTTGCACCGCTTTGTGGGTCAACGGGGCGACCGGTGGGCATCTGCAAATTTAGCCCGCCCGGGAGCTTGTATTGCCCGTCGGAAACTTCGCCGGTGAAGCCGCCCGTCGGGGTGTTCCCTACGACAATGGCGCGGTCGTGTTGCGTCATGGCGTAAACGAACAGATCACCGGCGCTGCCGGTCATGGCGTCTACCAACACAGCGACCGGCCCGTCATAGTAGGGCTGCTGGGGCAAAATCTCGATGTGGCCGCGGTAAGCAAAAGTGCCCGCGCCGTCCGCGTAGTAAAAATCTGCCAGGCGGGGGGCGTCCGCGAAGAAGTGGCCTGCCATCGCCATAGCCAGTTCCACCAAACCGCCGGAATTGCTGCGCAAGTCCAAGATGATCCCGCGTGCACCGGCGTTTTGCAGCTCTTGCAGCGTCGCGGCGAACTCGTGTTCGGCCTGGCTGACCTGGCTGGCAAAACTCGTCACGCGGATATAGCCCAAGCCGGAAGGCAACATCTTCCCCTGAACAGGATCGCCCGAAACAAGCTCTGTACCGGCCATGCGCAACAACGCGGACATATCCATTTCGCGCGTCAAGGTGGCTTCTTGCTGCGCGTTGCTCCCCCGGTCGCTCCAGGTGAGCGTGACTTGTGAGCCGAGCGGGCCTTGCAGTAGCAAAGCAGCTTGGATATAGCGCCGATTCTGTGGCGTGGAAGCGCTGGTGAGCAACATAGGCGTTTCGTCCAACGCTTGCAGCGCGTCTTGTCCGTCCACTTGCAAAAGCACCGCCCCCGCACGCAATCCTGCGTTCCAGGCGGGCAAGTCCGGCTCTACGTCGGTGACCACGACCGCGCCGGCGTCTGTGACGCTCAGTCTGCTGACGCCCACGCCGCCCATCAGGAATTGCTGCACGACGGGCAGCGAAACATAGCCGATGTGCGAATCGGGAATCAGACCGCCAAAGTGGACTATCGCCAGATGAAAATCCAACGTGGTGGATGCAGCGTCCACCAAAGGGGTCACTTCGCGGTAAATGGCGTCCCAGTCGATACCTTTTTCCGCTGTGAAAGGATACGTGAGACGCGCGCGTGCAAAAAGACGTTCCCATGCTTCCGTGTAGCTCAGATCGGAATAATCATTGAGCTGGCCGGTGTTTTCCAGCAGCGGCATCTCGACAGTCGGCTCGTGTATCAAATCGAAGATGTCGCCGTCCAGCGAAACGGCGCTCCATCCAGCGGGCAGCACCATTTGCGGATCGTCGGCAGTGAAAAGCTCGCCGTCCGGCCCCACACTGCGCGGAAACGTGGCTCCGGTTTCTGAAGCCCACACCAGCACATAGCCGCCGCCGATCTCAAAGCTGAGCGGGGCGATCTGTGCGGAGGTGTTCATCGGCATTTCGCCCGGATTAAGGTAAGCGTCCCCCAGAAAATCAATGAACAGCGCCGGTACAAAAAGCTGCACAGGGGGCGTGTGAGGATTGCCGTCCAGGTCGAGCAACTCACCTTGTGGTGCTTCCGGCAGCCGGATTGTGTAGCGGCCCTGCGTGATGTCGCCTTCCAACGTGCCCAGCGTTTGGGAGGACAACGAGGGTTGGAAATCAAAATCTTGATGCACCAATCCAGCGAAATCGTAGAGTACAATGCCCGGGGTGGCGCCGATAAGCGGATAGATGGGGTTGGTGGTGCTATACGTGCCGGTGAGCGTGCGGATGCCTGTGGTTTGAGCGCTGAGCGTGCGCGTGCCAGCCAGCAGCAGCGCCAGCGTCAGCAGCCAGGCCAGGCCGTGCCGTATGCGGTTGATCATGGTGCCTGCCTTGTCGTGTGTAAAAAGTCGTGTTGTTCTGCAAATGTGTTCCGTTCTGGAGCTGAGCGCGTGTGCAACGTGGGCGCGCCGCCCGCCCCGCGCGAAGCGCGGCGCAAAGCGGCTCCGCCGCTTTGGGTGCGCC
>CAZZNC010000259.1:0-4657 GCA_964655405.1 uncultured Anaerolineaceae bacterium
CGCTTTCGCGCGCGACATCTTGGTACAGCCACCCACCGAGCGCGGCGACGTGGCGCTGCTGCTGAAGGAAATTCACCGCATGGAAAAGCGGCGGCACGGGATCGTGTTACCGTTGCTGGACGCGCTGGACGTGCGTTGGATCGTGCTTTCTTCCCCCACGCGCAGCCGTAGCGGACGCCGCGCGGTCAAGGAAACATACCGCCGTCAGGTGCACGCAATCTTGGCAGCGCGCCCCTGGCGTATCACCGAGCTGGACTTCCCCGGGGAATTGGTCTACTGCGTGGACAAATCCGTGACCGCATGACCCCCGCACACAACGCGGGTTCGTGGCGATCATTCAGCGCTCGCGTCGGCCTCGTCAGGACGCTCAGGGGAGCTATGCTCATGTGCAACCGATTCCAGCAAGTGCCGATCGGTCGAAGTGAGCTGCGCCAGCATCTCCGGCCCCAGTTGGGAAAAAACACGGTGCGCGAAAAGCTCCATCCACACAAATTGACGGCTGACTTGCACCATGTTGGTATTGGTCGTCACGGTGGCCGAAGCATCGTCGGCGTGGATGCTGGCAATCAGGGCCTCTTGTTCGTCCACCACCACCACCAAGCTATCTTCCATCCGGTGTAACTGACTTTCGCGCGGTGGATGGTGGGTCACTTCGCCCACGTCGAGCTGTCCCACGCCAGTCAGCAGCGCGCCGATGTGAACACCGCGCTTGTGCGCTTCAACCAACGTTTCATGCAGATAGTCCAAGCAAAAGTCGGTTAACACCAACATCGCCTCGTGTTGGGCATACGTGAGCATGTTTTGCGCATAGCTGAGGATGGAAGCCTGTCCGGTGAACGTCCACAAATAGCCTTCGTCGCGCGCCGTGTAAAGTGCGTTCAACCCCGCGCGCAACTTGCGAATGCGGCGGCGGTGTTCATCGCGCAGCCGGTCGAGCAGCGCGTCCGGCGGCATAGGACGGTAGAGTGTGGCTTTGTCTTCTTCGGACTTCAACACCGCGCCGCGCGCGTCAAGCCGCCCCAACGCCTCATAGACCATCGAGCGGGGAATGCCCGCTTGCTTGCTGAGCTGATAGCCGGTGGCCGGATGATCTTTCAGCAGCGCCAAGTACACTTTGGCTTCGTATTCAGTAAATCCGAGCGCGCTTAGGTCGTTGACCAAGTCCACTTTTTGCCCCTCAATGATAAACGGCTTGCTTTGCCACCCTAACTATATCCTGGCTCGGCCTCTGTTGCTTGTCTTTTCCCCCGCCCAGTTCGGCGGACGAAAAACGGGGAGCGCAATTGCTCCCCGTCGTGTGCGGATCGTCCGCGTGACGCAGCGGCTTAGCCTTTGGCGTTCGCCTGCACGTCGGCGACCAAGTCGTCCATGTTGTTGATGATGGCCGTAGCAAATTCGCTGGTCTTGACCGTCGTCGCGCCTTCCATCTGGCGGGCGAAATCGTAGGTGACGGTCTTTTGTTCCAGTGTGCGGATGTAGGCTTGTTGCACCAAGCGCGCGGCATCCCACCAGCCCATGAACTCCAGCATCATCACGCCGCTGAAGAGCAGTGATCCCGGGTTGACCTTGTCCATGTTGGTATACTTGGGGGCTGTGCCGTGTGTGGCTTCGAAAAGCATCACGTTGTCGCCGATGTTGGCCCCGGGCGCGATGCCCACGCCGCCGACTTGCGCCGCCAACCCGTCGGAAAGGTAGTCCCCGTTGAGGTTGGGCGTAATGATGATGTCGAACTCGGTCGGGCGCAGCAGCATGTGCTGAAAGATGATGTCCGCGATGCGGTCTTTGACCACGATCTTCCCTTCGGGCTGCTTGCCGTCGTATTCGCTCCACAGTTCATCTTCGGTGATGGTCTGATCGCCGAATTCCTCAGCGGCCACCTCGTAGCACCATTTGCGGAACGCGCCCTCGGTGTACTTTTGGATATTGCCTTTGTGCATGATCGTGATGCTCTTGCGCCCACGCTCGATGGCATAGCGCAAAGCGGCGCGCATTAGGCGCTTGGTAGCAAAGGCACTGATCGGCTTGATGCCCAACCCCGCGCCTTCAAAGAATTCCGCGCCCATTTCTTCACGCAAAAAGCGCGCGAGTTTTTCGTTTTCCGGCGTGCCCGCTTCGTACTCGATGCCTGCATACACATCTTCGGTGTTTTCACGGAAGATAACCATATCCACCAATTCAGGGCGGCAAATGGGGCTGGGCACACCTTGATACCATTTGACCGGACGCACGCACGAGTACAGATCGAGCACACGACGCAGCGTGACGTTGAGGCTGCGGAACCCCCCACCGACCGGAGTTGTCAAGGGTCCCTTGATGCCTACCAGGAATTCGCGCAGTGCGTCGAACGTTTCTTGCGGCATATAGTCGCCGTCGTAAATGCTGGCCGCTTTTTCGCCCGCGTAAATTTCCATCCAGGCGATCTTGCGTTTGCCATTGTAGGCTTTTTCCACCGCCGCGTCCCAAATGCGTTTGGAAGCGGTCATAATGTCATACCCGATGCCGTCGCCTTCAATGAAAGCAATGATCGGATGGTCGGGGATGCAGCCTTCACCCTGCAAGCAGGTGATCTTTTTCCCATCGGTTGGTACGGTGATGTGCTTGTAAGCCATGCTGGTCATGCTCCTTAAAATATGTCTGAACTGGATGCGAACGATATACCCTAACGTCGGGTGTTGGCCCAACGTCGTCACACTGAAGCCTGCTTTCATCGTGCATGTCGTGACACTTTGCGGCTCGGGATGCTCTCTGCCTCAGAAAAAGCATCGGCCACTCCAGAAAATTTCGGCATTTCTCTTCCATACCCTAGCAGGCCAAGCATCCGTTGGAAACGTCGGCGGACTTCCCCAGGAATGGTTTGCGCATGGCGTATCCCCAGTCCAGTTTTTCACTGACAACATCACCTCATGGCATGATCGAGTTTCGGCTTCTGTACTATCCCCGATGAGCGGCATTTTTTCAAGGCCGAATGCACACCGTGAAAAACATCACAGCACGATGGCAGAAGGTTATCCCCTGCGTCATTTCGCGTGCGCAAATGCCCTCTTGGAGTGCGTGCCCTTCTTGGTATAATCACGCCCGTGAATTTGCAACGTTCCGATGTGGAGCAAATCTGATGCGCATGATCGTTCGTGGCCGCGCCCCTTTGCGTGGCACGCTCCATCCTTCCGGCAACAGCAATGCGGCGTTGGCAACGATTGCCGCCGCGCTGCTGACCGATGCGCCGGTCACGTTGCACAACGTGCCGGACACGCTCAGCACGGCGCAAATGTTGGAAAACGCGCAGGTGCTCGGCGCCAGCGTGACGCACGAGGGCGCAACTGTGCGGTTGCACACGCCCACATTGCTCACACGGGCCGTCGAGCGCACCCAGACCGAGCAACAAGTCGGCACGGTGCTCTTCCTGGCTCCGCTGCTCGCACGCCGACAGCACGCGCGGTTGGAAGTGACCTTCCCGCTCAGCCGCCTCTATACACACCTGAACGCGCTGCGCGACCTGGGCGCGGACGTGCGCGCGACGAGCGACGCGGTGGATTTCCAACTCACGCCCTGGGAAAAACGCGAGATCGTCTTGGCGCAAACCAGTGTCACGGCTACCGTGCTTGTGAGCATGTTGGCCGCCAGCATGGGACAGCAAACCACCATCTGCAACGCTGCATCCGAACCGCACGTGCAAGACGTGCTACGGCTGTTGGTGGCGATGGGCGCGCAAGTGGAAGGCATCGGCTCCAATAGGCTGCGCATCCAGCGCGCAGAAACGCTCGTCGGCGCAAGTGTGCAACTGGCCCCCGACCACGTCGAGATCGCCAGCATTGCAGGCATCGTTGCGATCACCGGCGGCACGTTGACCGTGCAAGGCGTGGTGGCGGCACATTTGCGACAGATCGCGCGCGTTTATGGGCGGCTGGGCGTGCATCTGTACTTGGACGGCGATACACTGCTCGTGCCCGCGCACGACACACTGACCGTCTCCCAGCACGCCGAAGAATTGGACGTGCCCATTGAAACGGCCCCTTGGCCCGGCTTCCCGTCGGACTTGATCGCTATGGCCGCACTAATCGCTACACAGGCGCGCGGCATGACGCTCATTCACGAAAAGCTGTTCGGCAATCGATTGCTCTTCGTGGACAAGCTGAACA
The DNA here is from genome assembly GCA_964655405.1 of uncultured Anaerolineaceae bacterium. Lineage (GTDB taxonomy): Bacteria > Chloroflexota > Anaerolineae > Aggregatilineales > Aggregatilineaceae > JALSSH01. The sequence continues at coordinate 4,137 of CAZZNC010000259.1, forward strand.
GCATGGGCGCGCAGATTGTGCTGTGCGACCCGCACCGCGCACTCATCGCAGGCCCGACGCCTTTGCGCGGCGAGTATCTGGACACGCCCGACGTGCGCACCGGTTTGGCGCTGTTGGGCGCGGCGCTGTGCGCCGAAGGTGACGTGACGATAGACAATGCACAATTGATCGAGCGCACGTTTGAGAACACGATTGGCAAATTGACCCAACTCGGAGCACAGATTGAGGTCGTGCAGCCGTGAGTGAACCACAAATTGAGAAAATGACCATCGCCGGACTGCAAACCGGCGTCTGCACAGTCGGTGAAGGGCAGCCGGTGCTGGCCTTGCACGGTTGGGGCGGCAGTGTGCAGAGCTTTTGGCCGGTGGCCGAAGCGCTCGCCCCACGTGGCTACCAAGTACACCTGCTGGACTTGCCGGGCTTTGGACAAAGTGCGCTACCGCCCCAACCGTGGGGCGTGGAAGGCTATACGCGCTTTGTGCTGGCCTATCTGGACGAGCGAGGGCTGGAGCGAGTGATGC
>CAZZNC010000260.1:0-4629 GCA_964655405.1 uncultured Anaerolineaceae bacterium
GGATGGCGTCCCCCCAGCCCCACAGCTCCAGCCGCAAGTTGAGGTCAAGCGACACGGGCACGCCTGCTTGACGCGCCAGGGCCATCGCGTGGAGCGCTGCTTCGCGCACAGGCGACGCGCGCATGACCATGCCGGAGGTGTGCAGCCAGGCCACACGCGCAAAGTCTATCGCCTCCACGTCTTGTGGGCGCAAAAAGGTGTGCGCGGCGTTTTCCGGCGGCCAAGCCGTGACCAGCCGCTCGCCGTCCGGCTCGATCAGTGCGAAAACCGTCGTGGTGAAGGCGTCCACCGCGCGCAAATAGACCACGTCCACGCCCTCAGCGGCCAGGTCCTCCAGTGCAAAGCGCCCAAAGCCGTCGTTGCCCACCGTGCCTACAAAAGCCACCGGCACATTTTGCCGCGCCAACGCCACTGCCACGTTGCCTACACTACCGCCGCCGAAAAGTTTGGGCGGGGTGAGCTGGGGCATCTGCCCGGGGGGGCGCTCCGGCAACCGGATCACCATGTCCACGTTGACATCGCCCAGCGTGAGCACCTGCTTAGCCTTCACGCTCGACCTCCCGCACGGCCTGCACAAACTGCCGCACGCGCTCCAAGTCCTTGCGGAAACGTCCGTCCGGCCACTTTTCGTTGGTGTGCGTCAACGAGTCCACGCCCCAGGGACGCACAAAGCGGACCGCATCCGCCACGTTCTCCGGCGAAAGTCCGCCTGCCAAAATGACGGGGATTTTCACGGCTTGGACAACGGCGCGGCTGACGTTCCAATCGTGCGTCTTGCCGGAAGCGCCCACCCCGGGGATGTCCGGCGCTTGCGTGTCCAAAATCAGCATATCGGCCACATCCTGATAGCTGCGGGCGTCCTCCACCGCCTCCAGTCCCGCCACCGAGATCGCTTGCATGATGCGCACATTCGGCGGCAACATGCCCCGCAATTCGCGCACGGCCTCCGGCGGTACAGCGCCCATCAGTCCGCAAAGGTGCACGATGTCCGGCTGCGTGGCGCGTACCATTTCCACGATGTCGGCCAGGTTTTCCTCCACCGTCAACGCCACTTTGGTCACGTCGGCGGGCAAGGCTTGGAAGATGGCGCGGGCGGTGTCGTAGTCCACTTCCCCGGGGAGATCGTGGTAAGCCGGAGAAACGCCGATGTGGTCAACGCCCAACCGAGCAACGGCAACGGCTTCTTCGGGCGTCTGCATGGTGTAAATTTGGACGATCATGGTCATCTGCTCCTGGGCAAACACGCTGCAAACGGCACGCGCGTTCGCGTGTCGGTGAAGTGCTCTGCACACCACACCCCAGCGTAACACAAAGCGCGCCCGCCCCCCAAATCCACCCGAGCAGCCGGTTTGCAAAATAGGCGCGCCGACTATACACTAAGCGCCGCACCGGTTCACCATTCCACACACAAAAGGGGCATCATCACGTGGACGTTTTGGGACACCTACGCCGATGGGTCACGCTGAGCGGGATGCTGTTGACGGTGGCAGCGTTGGCCGCCTGCGGAGGGGACACTGCCGACAGCAGCAGCGCCGCCGCCGACCGTGCGCCGCAAGCCACCAACGTGGGCAGCGCCCCACAGCTCACCGAAGAGCCACTTGCCGCGCGCGTCAACGACCAGCCGATTACAATGGCCGCCTTCGAACGCGAACGCCAGCGCCGTTTGCAAGGGCTGGAAGCGCAACCCGCCACCCAAGCCGACTTCGACGCCAGCGTGCTCGACGCGATGATCGATCAATTGCTGATCGAACAAGCTGCCCCGCGCCTGGGCGTCACGGTCAATGATGCCGACGTGGATGCCGAATTGGCGGTGCAAGAAGAGTTGGCCGCCGCCAACGGCACGTCGTTGGAAGAGATGTTGGCCGCGCAACTTTACACGACCGACGAGTACCGCCATGTGGTGCGAGAGTTGCTGTTGACGCAAAAAGTGAGCGACGTGGTGGCCGACGTGCCGCCCACCGCCGAGCAAGTCCACGCGCGCCATATTCTGGTGGCAGACGAGGCAACCGCCCGCGACTTGATCGCACAGTTGCAGCAAGGCGCGGACTTTGCCCAGCTTGCTATGGACTACTCATTGGACGCTTCTAGCGCGCCTTCCGGCGGCGATCTCGGCTGGGTGCCGCGTGGGGTGCTTTTGCAGCCAGAAGTGGAAGAAGCCATCTTCGCGTTGGCCGACGGGGAGATCGCGCCGGAGCCGGTGCACAGCAGTTTGGGCTATCACGTGGTGCAAACGTTGGAGCGTGTGCAAGATCGGCCCCTTTCTCAAGCGCTGCTGGCCGAACGCAAACAACACGCCTTCCAAGAATGGCTGGCCGTTGAACGTGAAAACGCCGTCGTCGAGCGCTATATCGGCACGCCCTAAATGCGCTAAGCGCTATGCACGGTGAAGATTCGGGAGAAGAGGGAACATGAACCAGCGTGGAAGCCTGTTTTTCGATGCCATTGCCATTACTTTCGTGGTGCTGACCGTGCTCGTGATTATCGTGGTGGTCAGTGTTGCTTCCGGCACGATGGACGCGCCGCTCTTTGCGCCCAAGGGCACACCCATCCCGCCCACGCGCTACGTGCCGCCCACCCTGACGCCTTCTCCGGCCCCGGGCGCGGCGCTGACGCCGACCGTCGAGAGCACCACCGAGGCGGCTCAATAGCGCGCGCGGCGTGCGGGAGTGGAACGCCGGATGCCTAGCGTCAAAGCCGCGTTCTTCAACGGTGTAACACTCATCTTCGGCGCGCTGACGGCGTTGGCGGTTGCGCTGGTGGTTGGGGTGGCGAGCGATGCTATCGCGCCGCCGGCCTTCGCACCGGCCACGCAAGCGCCCCCCACGCTCGCGCACCTGCCCAGCCCCACGCCCTGGCCCACGTGGACACCTTCCGACACGTCCACGCCCAGCCCTACACCCCTGCCGACCAACACGCCAACGGCCACTTGGACGCCCACCGCCAGCGCTACGCACACCGCGACGCCGGTACTGCCCACGTTGGCGCCTTCGGTCAGCCCAACGCGCACGCGCGTTCCCCCTACGTTCACGCCGACCGCCACACGCACGCCGACCGCTTCCGCCACCTACACAGCTACGCCGCTCAGTCCCACGCCCGGGGCAGCGCAGTTGCATTCAGCTTATCCCTTCATCTTGCAGCCCCATTCGCTGATCCTGCGTCCGAACACGGTCAACGAGCGAGGCTGCGCATGGCAGGGCATGGCCGGTCTGGTGAGCACCGCGAGCGGCGAGCCGGTGACTGGCGTGCTGGTGCGTGTGTACGATGCGGAGGGAAGCGAACTCACCACGCTGAGCGGCAGCAACGACGTTTATGGCCCCGGCGGATGGGAAGTAGCGTTGGGCGAAGAGTCAGCCGAAGCACGCTATGGGGTAGATTTATGGGCCAACGGGATACAGGTCTCGCCCACCATTGAGATCACATTCCCCGGAACGTGCCAAAGCAATTTGGCAACGCTTAATTTCGTTCAGACGCGCCCGCTAGAGTAAGCGAGACTCATTGCTATGTCACCAAAGCCTGCCAACAAACGCTCTCCGGCCTTTTACGACGCCGTCACGGTGCTTTTTGTGGCGCTGACGGTAGGGGTGTTGGCGTTGCTGGTGTTAATCGTCCACGATCCACGCACGTCGCTTAACCCTTTCCCTCCGCCGACGCTGCTGCCGGTGGTGGATTTGCCCACGCTGACGCCTTCGGCCACCGTGACGCCGACGAGCACCGCCACAGGCACGGCCACGTCCACCGCTACCGCCTCCGTCACCTTTACGCCGTCCGCTTCGCCGAGCGCGACGGCCAGCGCCTCGCCCACCGCCTCGCCTACGCAAGTCATCGCGGGCGCGGCAGCCACGCCGCTCAACGCGCCGCCGCAGACATTGCCGCCGGAAATATTGCCGTCCGTGCCCCCACTGGACGACGGCAGCGGGCAACCCGTGCCCAGCGTAGCGGCTGCGACCACACCGACGCCCTTTGCCATCCCCACGCGCTCGTCCTTCCCCTTCACCGTGCAGGACGTGCGCTATGAGGCCAACCCGGGCGAGCAGGGCTGCCAATGGCTGAGCGTGGCGGGCACGGTTACGGGAATCAACGGCGAGCCGATTCCCGATCTCGCCATTCAGATCGACGGCGAAAACTTCCGCCAGGTGCAATTTTCCGGTTCGGCGTCGCGCTGGGGGGCCGGTGGGTTTGAGTTCCACGTCGGCGCTGCGCCGCGCAACGCCACGTATACGCTGCACATCAAAAGCCCGACCGGTGGCCCGCTTTCCGATCCCGTCGAAGTGCAGACCGGCAACACCTGTGCAACCAATGTGGTGCTGGTGGAGTTCGTGCAAAACCACCCGTATTGAGCGCGATTGAGCGCGCGGCGATGAGTGTGGGGGCGCTGCCCCCACACCCCCGCAAGGGGCGCGAGCGTCCCTTGACCCCGCCGCGCGAACGCTATGCGTTCGGCGCGGCACGGTGAGCGTGGAGCTTGGGCGGTCAGAGAACGTCCGCCGCTGGCGAGCGTCCGCCGTCGGTGGGCGCGCCCAAAACGCGCGATCACCGCAAACACACGCCTTTCCGGCAGGCGCCAACGCCGCGAAGCGCGCGCAGCGCGGCTCGCGGGGGGTGCAGGGGCGGGATCGCCCCTGCTGGGGG
>CAZZNC010000261.1:0-4614 GCA_964655405.1 uncultured Anaerolineaceae bacterium
TGCTCGCCATCGAAGCGTAGGCGGCCATCGAAGCGGACGTGTTGCCGGTGGAAGCGCAGGCCACGCGCGTCATGCCCAGCGCGCGCGCCTGCGTGACGCCGCTCGTCATGCCGCGATCCTTGAACGAGCCGGTCGGGTTTTCGCCCTCGTGCTTCAAGTACAGTTCGCCCACGCTCGCCCACGCCGCCAACCTGGGCACGCGGTACAGATTGGTGTTGCCCTCGCCGCGCGTCACGATGTGCGCGGGGTCCACGTCGGGGCCGAGCAGCTCCTTATAGCGCCACACGCCGCTGTTATAGGGCGCTTCCAGCGCGCCGAGGCGCTCGTCGAAAAGCGCGCGCGAAACGCGCCCGCGCAGCGCGTCTAAATCGTGCTGCACGTCCAGCAAGCCGCCGCAGTCCGCGCAGGTGTACATCACAGCATTTATGGGGTATTCTCGACCGCAGTTGATACACTTGAGAACGCTTGTCATCACAACCTCGTTTACAACGCAAAACCGCATACATTCGCCAAGCATAACACACAGGAACGCATCGAGCATGTCCAACGTCAGCGCAGAAGCCTTCGCGCCCGCCAGCATGGGCAACTTTGGAGTAGCTTTCGACATCGTCGGGGTGGCTTTCCGCGAACCCGGAGACGTGGTGCGCGTGGAGTGGCAAGACGCCCCGGGCGTGACCATCGCCGCCATCACAGGGGACGACGGTCGCTTGCCGCGCGATCCGGCCAAGAACTCGGCATCGGTAGCCGCACAAAGCGTGTTGCGGACGCTCGGCGAGCGGCGCGGCGTGCGCTTGACGTTGGAAAAGCGGCTGCCGCTGGAAAGTGGCATGGGCAGCAGCGCGGCGAGCGCGGTGGCGGCAGCGGTGGCGGTCAACGCACTGGCGGGCGAGCCGCTGGGCCGCGCGGAACTGCTCGGCGCGTGCCTGGATGGGGAGGCGGCGGTCAGCGGCTACCACGTGGACAACGTTGGGCCGAGTTTACTGGGTGGCATCACGCTCATCACCGGCACCGAGTTTGACGAGATCACGCATTTGCCCGTGCCGCCCGATCTGCACTTTGCGCTGGTGACGCCCGCCGTCTCCGTCCCGACGGCGGAGGCGCGCGCCGTGTTGCCCTCGCACGTGCCGCTGCGTCAGCACGTGGCGCAAACCGGCGCGGTGGCGCGGCTGGTGGACGCCCTGCATCGCGGCGACCTGGAGGCGTTGGCGGCAGCCGTCGAAAGCGACGGCATTATCGAGCCGGCGCGCGCGCACCTGATCCCGCTGCTGTATGAAGCGCGCGCGGAAGCCAAACGCGCGGGCGCGTTGGGGTTGATCATCAGCGGGGCGGGGCCGACGGTCTGCGCGCTGTGTGACACAGCCGAAACCGCCGCGCACGTGGCCGAGGCGCTCGGCGCGCTCTACACAGCGGCGGGATACGGCAACCGCACGCTGCACACGCAAATTTCGCCGGAGGGGGCACAAATTTTAAGCGTGCGTTAGCGCGGTATAGCTTCAACCCAGCACGCGCTGATAAACGGCCAGCGTTTCGCGTGCGGCACGCTGCCAGGAAAATTTCGCGGCGCGTTCGGGGCCTGCGGCGGCCATTTGTGCGCGGAGCTGTTCGTCGGCCAACACCGCGCCGATGACGTCGGTCATATGATCCACGTCATGCGGTGTGAAGTAGCGCGGCACGTCCGCGCCCAACTCCGGCATACTGGATTCGCGGCTGCTGACCACCGGCACACCGCAGGCCATCGCTTCCAGCACCGGCAGCCCCGCCCCTTCGTATACCGAGGCCATCACGTAAAGTGTGGCTGCGCGGAACACGGCGGGGAGGTCTTCGTCTGACACATAACCCAGCACATGCACCGCGTCCTGTTGCCCCAATGCCTCGATGCGCTTGAAAAAGTCTTCGTAAAGCCAGCCTTTCGCGCCCACCACCACCAGATGCAAACGGTGATCGTCGCGCCGCAGCCGTGCCAGGCTTTCCACCAACCGCGCCAAGTTCTTGCGTGGCTCGATGGTGCCCACCGCCAACAAGAAGCGCTCCGGCAATGCATACTTGGCACGCACACGCGCCACTTCAGAGTCCGAAACCACGCGGAAATGCGGCGCGGCGGCTTCGTGTACTACCGTGATCTTGTTGTCCGGCGTACCGTAATGGCGGATGAGATCGTTTTTGGTCGCGTGCGAAACGGCGATGATCGCGTTTGCGCGGCGCACGAAGAGCGGCATAGCGCCGTTCAGATACCAATAATTGAGCTTGCGATGGTGTTGCGGAAACAGCTTGAAGATCAAATCATGCACGGTGAGCACCGTCGGCACGCCGCGCAAAGGCAGCAACAGGTGCTCGGTGGCGTGGAACAGCGACACGTCCGGTGTCAGGTAGCGGTAGGAAAGATGCGCTTGTTGCCCCAACCATACAGCCATGCGCCAGGGTTTGTAACCCATGCGGATCGAACGCTGGGGCACGTGTGCCCATTCGGGAATGTCGTGGGTGTCGCGTGTGCGGTTGTAAAACAACGTCGGCGGAGTGTGCATTTCTCCTAGCATCGCGCTCACCAGGGAATGCGCGTAACGCCCCAGCCCCGCGCGGCTGTTGACCGCTGCCGATACGTCAATGTAGATCGCCACAAGCTCGCTCCTCGTCACGTCAGTTTTCGGATAGCGCCCGCTCGCGGTGACGTAGCACCGCCCACACAAAACGCGGCAAGCGCAACATGCGCCGCCAACGCCAGGGTTGACGCAGCAAGCGAAAGAGCCATTCCAGCCCCAAGCGCTGCATCCAACGCGGCGCGCGCGGCACAACGCCCGCCAAAAAATCGAACGTGCCACCTACGCCCATCACTACCGCCACATCGAGCCGCGCACGGTGGCGCGCGATCCATGTGTCTTGTTGCGGCGCGCCGTAAGCCACAAAAAGCACATCGGCTCCGCTGGCATTGACGCGCGCGACGATCTCCGTTTCTTCTTCCGGCGAAGGACTGCCTGCATACGTGCCCACGATTTGCACACCTGCGTAACGTGCACGCAGCACATCCGCCGCACGTTCGGCCACGCCAGGGGCTGCGCCCAGCAGATAGAGCCGCCAACCGGACTGCGCGGCACGTTGTGCAATCAGCGGCATGCCGTCCGAACCGGTGACACGCTCCGGCAGCTTATGCCCCAAGTGGCGCGCTGCCCACAGCAACCCGATCCCATCCGCCACACACAGATCCGCCTGCCGCAAAACACGCATGAACTCGGCATCGTCTTGGGCGATCATCACGAATTCGGGGCTGACCGTGCAGATTTGCCGCGTTGTCGGCTGGCCGGCCCTCCGCGCCTCGATCCACTGTCCGATGGACGCCAAAAGGCCCTCGAACGTGGCAGCATGGATCGGCACCCCCAAAATGTACACGTGAGGAATGGAGGAAATGGGCGAGTGTGGGTTCATGCTCATGAATTGCTCTGCAACGCCGGAAAAAGGTCTGTGACACGTATTATAACGTTGGGCGTCAGGGCTTGCCTGTCCCCTTGGCGCACGCGAGACGCCGCCGAAGGCAAACAGCGTGCGCTCAGGGGCGCTTGCTCGCTACGGCAAACACTTCCCGTTGGAAGAACCAGCGGAACGGCGGCCAACGAAACAGCACGTGCCGCAACGCAGCCAACGGCAGTGCTTCTTGCCGCTGCTGAGGGGGAGAGTCCAACCACACGCGCGCACGAAAACCGGCTTTGCGCAGAGTCCACCACAAGCTGAGCAGCGATTGCTCGTTGACGTGCACGTCCTGGTTGTGCGCCACCAGAAACTCACGCGGATTGGCCGGATACTTTGCCCCCTGCCCAAGCAACCGCCGGAAGATGCGCACGAAGGGATAGGCGTAGCGGTCATACCACACGTTAGGCGCGGTGTGGATGATCAGCATACCGTCATCTTTGAGCACGCGCCGCGCTTCCAACAGCGAGGTGTGCAGCTCCCAGGGGTGCAAATGCTCCACAATGTCAAACATCAGCACGCGGTCGAAAGTACGGTCGGGGAAGGGGTAATTTTTGGCGTCGGCCTGAACCAGCCCCATAGAGCCGGACACGTTGGCGCGGTCACGGTAAAGCACCCCCCGTGCCAGTTTGATCGCGGCGTGCGCATAATCGAAGCCGTAGGCGTCGGCGCCCAACAACGCACAGCGTCGCACGATCTCCCCGCGTCCGCAGGCCACATCCAAAACCTTCATCCCCGGCTTTACCGCGGCCTGCTCAAAGGCTGCCGCCAAGCGCCGTGAAAGATTTTCCCCGTCGCTTTCCAAAAACGCCTCGTACCCTTCGCAAGCGGTGAGGAAATATTCTTCGGTATACAGATCGGGCGGCAATGGAGCGGGTCGTTTGTCGTTCAAGGGCATCTTCTCCCTGTTAGGCACGTCGCATCACGGATCGGCTGCCGCGATTATACAGAGCGCAGCCCACCCCGACCAGCGCCATTTGGACTGAGCACAAGTTTTCCGTCCACGCTGACGTTCGTTGGGATTTTGGCGTGGGGATGCTACAATGAGGGCGCGACGAGGTATACCGGATTGACGCATAGACAAGGTTAGTTTTATGAGTGCCATTTTCCCCATTGTGCTCTTCAACGGACGTCCGGCAGCGGGCAAAAGTGAAGTCA
>CAZZNC010000262.1:0-4602 GCA_964655405.1 uncultured Anaerolineaceae bacterium
GGAAGCCGGAACGCCGTACCTTTTCGCGGCTAACGACGCCCCCGTGAGCTGGACGGTGCTGCTGCAATACTTGGCTGCGGGCGGGCAGTTGGTTGACGAAAACGGCACGGCAACACTTTCTCCGGACGCGCTGCAAACCGTGTTGGAATTTTACGCCGAGGGAGAAGCTGCCGGTGTCTTCACGCCCACGCTGCTCGACTACGCCCAAGTACAAGACTATTGGAACGTGTTTGTCACCGGAGAAGCGCAGTTGGTGACAGTGGACACTCAAACCTATTTGAGCCACAAAGACACCGTGCAAAGCGTCGTGCCCAGCACCATCCCCACTGCCGACGGCACCCCCTTGACCGTGCTGGACGGCTGGATGTGGGTGGTGACCACGCCCAACCCCGACCATCAGCGCCAGGCGTTGGCGTTCCTTTCCTGGATGATGCGCATCAGCCACCAAAGCGCCTTCACAGAAGCCTTCGGCATTCTGCCTTCGCAACTGCGCGCGCTGCGTCTGTGGGACGACCAAAATTATGCCGAGTTCGCCCAAACGTTGATCACAACGGCTGTCGTTTTCCCTGAAGAGCGCCGCAACAACATCGCGGCGGTGACGTTACAAAGCGCCGTCGCCGACGTGATCAAAGGCGTTCCGCCACAGACCGCGCTCGACGAGGCGCTTTCCAGTTTGGAACCTTGAGGGCGCCTCAGCTTTCTTCCGGCGCAGCGTTCGCGCTCAGGTCACGCTCATAAAAGCGGAAGCGCTTGTAAACATAGCCGTTGAGCTGCTCGACCAGGCTTTGCATGGGGCGGTTGGTTTCGAGCACCCAACCGCCGTCGGCATAGTCCCAACCTTGCTTGGGCGCGAACTTCCTGCCGCGCTCCAACAGCTCGACGAACATGGCCGCTTCCACGCCGACGCCCCGAAATTGCTTTTTGACGCCCATCAAGGGCACGCGCAACCGCGTGATCTTGGGGCGAATCTTCCAATGCCAGAGCACTTGCAACAGGGTGATGATTTCGGGTTTGCCCGGGCGGGGATAAGCGCGTTGAAGCGCCTGGTTCAAGTCCGGCAAAGCCAACAGAAAACCCGCCGGCTCACCATGCACTTCGGCAAAGAGCGTCAGATGCGGGTTGAGGTATTGCCCCAAGTCTTTGATCAGCTCGTCGAGTTCCGCGTCAGAAAAAGGCACGAACCCCCAATTTTTCTCCCAGGCGGCGTTGTAAAGTTCGCGCAACAACGTCAGATCCGCTTTGAGGTCTTTGAGGTTCGGAGAGCGCACTGTCACGCCGCGCCGTTGGCTGTTCGTGTGCACCAGGCGCTGCAAACGCTGCACCTTGGGGGAGTCCAGCGCTCCTTGCAGCGTGATGTGGTACGCATAGGTATCCATCACTTTGTGGAAGCCGGGCGCGCTTTCGATCAAAGCCGGATAGTATGGGAGATTATACGGGTAGAGCACCACCGGCGGATCGTCGAAGCCTTCGATCAACAAGCCACACTCATCATTGACCGAAAAATTCACCGGCCCTCGGATGCGTTCGTAGCCCTTGCTCCCCACATACTCACTGGCTTTTTCCAGCAACGCATGGGCTACCTGCGCATCGTTGATGCTCTCGAAAAGTCCGAAAAATCCGATCTGCTCATTCCAAAATTCATTGTGGCGGTGGTTGATCAATGCAGCAATCGTGCCCACCGGCTCGCCGTCTTGCCAGGCGATGAAATACTCGCCTTCCATGTGGCGCCAGGTGGCATTATGCTCACGATCAAGCCGGTGGCGCTGCATAGAAACGAGAGGGGGCACCCAATACGGATTATCTTGGTAGTGCTTCCAAGGAAAATGAAGCAAAGTACGGTAGTCATGTTTCGTTTCGACTCGGCGGACGGTAATTGCGCTCATAGGACCTTCCTTCGGCTGGGTTCGCGGGTTACTGGACACACCTTAACACCGGCGCAAGGCTTCTGCGTCGGCCATTCGGTACGTTAATCTTACTCCCCGATGGACAGATGGCAACTATAGCCAGGCGGCGGGCAGCGGGCAGCGAAAAACACCCGCCGCGCTTTTCACTGATTGCCAGAACGTTAGGGGGTCACTATAATAACTTGCAAACTGGCACAGAGGGCCGCCGGAAACATTTTACGCAGCTATCGCGCCGATTGAAACTTTGCCGCAGTGAGCCAACAGGTAGAAGGTGCGCTCGATGGTCGAGACTCAAAAATTCCCTTCCAAATTGCCCGAACGCCCCCCCGGGGAAAATACACTCCAACCCGGCGCGGTGTTGCAAAACCGCTACCGCATCACGGGCGTGATCGGGGTCGGCGGCATGGGGTCGGTCTACCAAGCCCGCGACTTGCATTTCCCGAACGTGACGCGCTATGTGGCGGTCAAGGAAATGTTCAATCTTTCCACCGACCCGGCTATGCGCGAAATGGCCTTGAAAACCTTTGAGCGCGAATCCGATATGTTGGCCTCGCTCAACCATCCGGCCATCCCCGAAATTTACGACTACTTCCCCAGCAAAACGCGCGCCTATTTGGTGATGGAATACATCAACGGGCGAGACTTGGAAGCGATCCTGACCGCAACCGAGGGCCTTTTGCCGGTCGAAACCGTGTTGAAGTGGGCGATTGCGCTGTGCGATGTGTTGGGCTATTTGCATCTGCAAAAACCCGAGCCGATCATTTTCCGCGATGTGAAGCCCTCCAACATTATGATTGACCAACACGGGCAGTTGCGCTTGGTGGACTTCGGCATCGCCAAGGTCTTCCATCCCGACCAAAAGCACACCATGATCGGCACAGAAGGCTACTCCGCGCCCGAACAATATCGCGGGGAAGCCAGCCCTGCCAGCGACGTTTATGGCGTCGGCGCGACTTTGCATCACCTGCTCACACGTCGTGACCCCCGCCTGGAGCCCCCCTTCACCTTTGCCGAGCGCCCCATCCGCGAGATCAATCCGGAAGTGTCGTCCGAGTTCGAAGATATTGTGATGACCGCGCTCGAATTCGAAGTCCAGAACCGTTACCCTACCGCCGCCATGATGAAAGACGCGCTAGAAGCACTGCAACGCCCCGTTTTCGGCGGCGCACGGCAAGCAAGCGCCCCTTCTGCGGCGCAAACCGGCGACACCGCTTGGGAAGCCGTAGGCGAAGGCGTTAAACCGCTCTGGGTATTCACGTGCGAAGACGAAGTGCGCTCCACCCCTGTGGTGCATCAAGGGACGCTGTATGTGGGGGCACTCGACAACAACCTATACGCAATCAACGCCCACGATAGCAGCTTCAAGTGGAAATTTCCCACCACCCGCCCCATCGTCTCGTCTCCGGTGATTTCCGAACAGGAACACGTGGTGCTGTTCGGCTCACTGGATCATAATTTCTACGCCGTAGATACACGGCTGGGCGAAGAAGTGTGGCGCGTCGAAACCGAAGGGCCGGTGCAATCGTCAGCGCGGCTGGCTCATGGGCACGTTTTTTTCGGCAGCGACGACGGGCAAATCTATGCTGTGCGCGTTTCGCACGGCAAAGTCCAGTGGACATGGATAGGGCACAGCGCGATCCGTTCGCGGCCACTCATTACCAGCGAGCAAATTATCATCGGCCTAGAATCCGGCGAAGTGGTGAGCTTGGATCTTTCCGGTTCGCTGGTGTGGCGTTTCAAAGCCAAACGGGCCGTTTCTTCTTCCCCTCAAGAATACGAGGGATTGGTTTTCTTCGGGTCACGAGACTGGCAAGTTTACGCGCTGGACTTGACACGCGGTTGGAAGGTATGGGAATTTCGTACCACCAAGCCGGTTCTTTCCTCCCCAGCTATTGGCGAAGAAAAAGTTTTCATCGGCTCGGTGGACGGGCATTTATACGCCATAGATGCCTTTAGCGGCAAAGAGCGTTGGCGCTTCAAGACCGAAAACCAGGTCACTTCCTCCCCCGTATACGCTAACGGCGCGGTATATTTTGGGGGCATTGACGGTTACGTTTACAGCTTGGAAGCCAAAACTGGTCAACTGCGTTGGCGCTTCCAGACAGAAGGACCTGTTCCTGCCTCGCCGGTGGTACACGACGGGGTGGTCTACATCGGTTCAATGGATCATCGAGTGTATGCACTGAAGGCATGAATTGCCAGGGAAGAAGACCATGAACTTCATACGCCGTTTACTGGGCTTACCGGCAGGGGCTAACACCACAACCGAAAAGGACGTGCAAATCACATACGGAGAAGAAGCTGCAACCGCTCACCCACCTGCACCGGTCGTGCAACCGGCCACCTCTTCCCCCACACCGGCAGCCAATCCGGCGACCGGCACACCATCCACGTCCCGCGAAAAAACCGACGCCGCTTCCGCGACGACGGTTACCGTGCCGGTAGAGCCGCAGGGCACACGCCCGCTGCCCCCTATGGAAACTATCCAACCGGTGCCCGGGAAAAGGCTGAATTTTGGACAGCTCAGCGACGTAGGCATGGTGCGCCGCAACAATCAGGATGCCGTCTTCTGTATGCTTTCCTCGGCTTCCAGCGACGACGATTTGCCGGATTTCGGTCTCTTCATCGTGGCAGACGGCATGGGCGGGTATCAGGAAGGGGAGCGCGCTTCCGCGATCACCGTGCGCACAGTCGTTCG
>CAZZNC010000263.1:0-4600 GCA_964655405.1 uncultured Anaerolineaceae bacterium
GCGCTGCGGATCTCGAGGTGCAGATGCGGACGCGAGCCGCACGAACCATCGGGGTCGCCGGAATAGCCGATAATCTGTCCGCGGGTGACCGTGTCGCCGAGCCGGATTTCTACATTGCGCGAAAGGTGGCCGTAAAGTGAAGCGTACCCTGTGCCTGGATGGTCGAGCACCACATTACGCGGGCCTGCGCCGAAAAAGTCCGAGTTGATGGCCGCGACCACACCGTCCGCGATGGCGTGGACAGGCGTACCGCACGGCGCTTCGAAGTCTATGCCGAAGTGCAGTCCCTGGCCGAACTCGTACCACACATTGCCGTAATTGAAGGCGGCCACCGTGTTGCCGTAGTGCTGTTGGTAAAGCCAGGTGGTCGGGCCTGCGGGGTCGGTGAAGGGCAACGAGAAGGGCGGCGGGTCAGGGAAAGGGGTAGGCGTTTGGGCGCGCACGTCCCAGTGAGCAACCAGCGTTCCCACCAGCACAAGCAGGGCCAACGCACCGCGCGCCACGCTATGCCGTGCGTTCATTGCTCGTGCGCGTATCCTCCAGCACATAGAGCATCGCCTCGCCGAAGAGATTGGGCCACACGCGCCGCAGCAACGACATCCCGCGATAGGCTTCTTCGTGGACGATGCGAAAGCCCATTTGCCGCGCCCACCAACGGAAGTCCAGCACCGTCCAGAAGCGCAAATGTTCTCCGGGCGTCACCACCCATTGCAACGGAAAGCGCCCCAGCACCAAGCGCAGTCGGTGCAGATAGTAGCCGGTGTTGGGGATGGTGACGACCAGGCGGTCGGCACGGCTGCGCAGGCTGTTGAGCAACGCTTCGGGGTCCGGCAAATGCTCGATGATCTCGCTCATCACGATGGCGTCGTAATGCGCGTCAATCTGCTCTTCCAGCGGCTCGTTGATGTCCGCCAAGGTGACGTTTAGCCCCAGCGAGCGGCAAAATTCAACCGCTTTGGGGGAAATGTCCACGCCGTAGCCTTCCAGTTGGCGCGCCTCGATCAGATATTTGAGGATTGCCCCATCGCCTACGCCCAAATCAAGCACTTTGGCGCCGGTGGGCAACACGCGGGCGATAGCCTGGGCGCGCGCGCGCCGAAACGGGGAAAGCGTGCCCATCGTGCGCGCGGCTTTGGCGTCCCAATAGGCGTCGTAGTCTGGCCCGCCCACGCGCGCCGTGCTGGGATACATGAAAAGGCAGCGCACCGCACGGTATTGGTTCGCCAGCCAGATATACGGGGGAAATCGGCGCGCAACGCGCTTGAATGCTTGCATTCGCTGCCCTGTCCTCAGCTAAGGGGTGGGGGCGGCACGGGCTTTCTGTGCGCCTCGCCGTGCGCAACAGATCGCCAGGCCGCCGCGTCCGTCACTTATACTCGCCGGAGCTGTACACGTAGACATACGGCGTCTCATAGCCGCCGTCTTCGCTCCAGGTGAAAGCCCAATAAGCGTCCGTGATGCTCAAATTGACGCAACCGTGACTGTGCCGATAGCCGAAGCCATCGTGCCAATAGGTGCCGTGCAACGAGATCGCGTTGTCGTAATACATCACCCAGGGCACATTTTCCAACGAGTAAAAATCTTCCTGCCCTTCCGCGCCGCTCATATTGCCGTTGCGCTGGCGCGACCAAACCTTGAAAAGTCCCTCGTTGGTTTCCCAATCCTCCAAGCCGGAAGCAACCAGCGTGGCAAAAATCGGGGTATCTTCTTCGTAAGCCACCATCACCTGCTCGTAAAGGTCAACGGCAAACCAACGCCCCTTCACTTGCGCAGGGCGCTCCACGAAGAGCACGCGCGCCACGCTCGTCTGCCGCACCCAGGCTTCCGGCCCCACCAAGTACCATTCCCAGCCGTCTTTTTCCACCGAAGCAAAGATATTCACACGCCGATAGCGTGGGATTAGCTCACGGGACTGGTCGCCTGTGGCCCCGGGATACGGGCTGGGGTAGGTGGGCACAAGCACCCAAGCCATTGGGTATTTTAGCTCGCCGTCCAGATACACACCGGCAAACTCGCTGGGGCGCACAACGGCGAGTTGGTTAGCAGGCATCCATTGCCCGGGGTTGATCTGAATCCAATCACCCTGCACGCCCGTAATGGTGACATACGTAAAACCTTCGGCGATCTCGCCGGTGGGGTTGCCGCCCGGAGCATCGTAAATGGTAGCCGCACCGCCCACCACTTTGCGGAAGGCAAAACGCGCGATCTCGTCCATATTCGGCGGCAAGGCGCGCACGTCCGGTTCTGGGTGCAACAGCATCTCGTCCAACAACAATTGATACTCGACAGCGGGCAACCCAGCCGTGCATCCCGGGCCGTTTGGATCGCTGAGGCAGAAAGCGCGGTCAGGGCCGGTAGCGTGTGCTTGTTGCAGCCCCGCCGCCCCCATAGCACTCAACAGCGCCATAAACAGTATCAACATGAAGATTGGGCGACGATGAGACACGGCGTGACCTCCTGGTCAACTTGCATGGGAACGTTCGATATTTCCATTGTAACAAAACGCTCCCTCCCTTAGCACATCGCCCGCCCTACGCTTGCGCATCGCCTGCGGCGGCCTCTTCCACAGCCAGACGCTGCACAAAATAGCCGATGCGTGTCCGCAATGCGTCAAAAAGACGGTGGGCGATGGCGCGCTGCTCTTCTTCGGTGCGCCCCTCCTCGATGGGGTCAGGCAGTGACCAGTGGATCAATTCCGCGCCCTCGAACACATCCAGCGCCTTGCTTTCGTGCACGATGTCGCACACGGTGATCACAAAGTCAAACGTCATGTCGGTGAGCGCTTCATAGCCTTTGATGTGGAACTCAAAAGACGGGATGTTGTGCTCTTCCAGCAATTGGAAACCCAAATCCAGCAACGGCACGTGTTCCTTGTCAATGCCCGCGCTGAAGGCCACCAGCGAATGCGGTGCCAGGTGGCGCGCCAGCCCTTCGGCCAACATCGAACGAATGCCGTTGCGCCGACACAAGAACAACACACGGCGCGGATGCTTGAGCGCCGGCAAGGGGGCGTTGTCTTGCGGGCTGTACTGTGCCCACCAGTCACGACACGCGCGCATCGTTTCCAGGCGCGGGCTGTAATAATGGCGGCGCGCATCCCCGATGCTGCGATGAATTTGCACCAAGCCGCAAGCGGTCATGATGTTGAGGTGATGCGAAAGCAAATTTTGCCGCAAACCGGTAATGTCCATCAGCTCAGAATTGGTGCGGTCGCTCCGCAGCAGCAAGTTGAAAATCTGCAAGCGGTTGGGGTCAGAAAGCGCCTTGAAAATTTCGATCACCTGCTGTTCGGAAAGTGGCATAGTCGTTGACACGCCGGAAAACCCGCCATGTTGCGGGCAAGGTGGCGTGCTCCTCCTTTCTGGTTGGGTTGCATCTCATGGGTGCATGGCGGCGTCGGTGACGCTTGGCCCTGCCATAACTTCACTCTTCATTGTAACTTATTTCGTCACTTTCGAGCGCGCGCATCACTTGCTCGATCACCCATTGCAAATTAGCATGGCGCACAGCTTCCAGCGCTGCCCCGCACGCAAATTCCGCCGCCGCTATATCCCCCTGACGTTCGGCTTGGTGCGCCGCCACCAGCCAGGCCAACGCCCGTTCGTCCCCGTCCGTGTGCTCGGTGCTGAGCCGATCAGCTTGCGCGCTCAGCGTGTGCAGCAACGCACGGATCGCGTCCATGCTGCGCTCCGGCTGGTTGAGCTGCGCGTGTGCATAAGCGATCAGCGCGTAGACGAAGGCGCGGTCTTTCAGCGTGGCGTTGTCGCTGCGGTCCAGCAACTGCAAAGACTGTTGCGCCGCGCGCAGCGTTTCGCGCCGTCGGTCCAGTTCGTCCAACGTTTCGCGCAGCGCGGTGGAAGCGCGCCGCGACATATTCGCGTAGACCGTCACCTTTTGATAGTATTCGGCGGCCTTTTCCAAATCCCCTTGCGCGCGGTAGGTGTCCGCGATGGCCTGCAACGTGGCGCTGACCCGCGCGTCGCTGCGCGGGGCGTGCTCAGACTCGACGGCGAGCGCCTCGTCCAGCGCGGTATGCGCCTCAGCGAACTTGCCCGCGTCCCGATAGAGCCGCCCCAACGTGCGCAGCGTCTCGGCATAGGCGGCGGGCTGCAAGCGTTTGTCCATATAAACGAGCGCCTCATGATGCCGCGCGACGGCCTGTTCCAACGTGCCGGCGGCTTCGTGGGCTTCGGCCAACGCTTGCAGCGTGCGCACCAGGCGCGCGTTGACCTGCTGCGGCTGCGCTTTCTCGATCTCCAACGCTTGGGCCAATGCTTTGATCGCGTCCTCGGGGCGCTCTGCGGCCAGCAACGCCGCGCCGAGCGCCCGCCACGTTTCGGCGCGCGCGGGTGTGCCCTGCGGGTGATGGCGCAGCGCCTCGCTGTATGAGCGTTCGGCGTCCGCGTAGTGCCCTTGCTGGCGGTACGCTTCTGCGATGGCGTGATGTGTCAAGGCCAGCTCTTGCGGTGACTGCTGCGGCAGCTCGGCGGAAAGCGCCAGCGCCTCCTGCCAGACTTCGCGCGCCTCGTCGTAGCGTTCCATCTGCGCATAGGCGCGCCCCAGGCTGCGCAGCGTCTCGATGCGTTCGCGCACGAAAGGC
>CAZZNC010000264.1:0-4592 GCA_964655405.1 uncultured Anaerolineaceae bacterium
GGCGGGCGAGCGTGTGCTCGTGCACTGCATGGCCGGAATCGGGCGCACAGGCATGTTTGCCGCGTGTGTGTTGGCGGCGCTGGGCCTCAGCGCGGCAGACGCGCTGGCAACGGTGCGCGCGGCGGGTTCGGA
Source organism: uncultured Anaerolineaceae bacterium (assembly GCA_964655405.1). Taxonomy (GTDB): domain Bacteria; phylum Chloroflexota; class Anaerolineae; order Aggregatilineales; family Aggregatilineaceae; genus JALSSH01. The sequence goes on from CAZZNC010000264.1 coordinate 133, forward strand.
GCCGGAAGCGGCGCAGCAATTGGCGTTGGTGGCGTGGTGCGCAGAGCGCTTCGGAGCCGCGAGGTGAGGTGCGTGGTGGGAGCGCGCGCCGCATTCCCGCATCGCGCGCGTGTGCGGTACAATGGCCGCCGAGCTTCGTACATTACACGGATCGAGGGCAACTATGGCATCTTCCAACTCTCCGCGCCGCGCGGGCACGCTCACCGACTTCATGCGCGCACGCTTCGGCGGGCTGACCGGACGGCTGGGGCGCGTGCTTTGGCAAGCGGGCGTGCATCCGGACGCGCTGACCTTCGCGGGCCTGGTGGTGGTCGGGGTGGCGGGCGTGGTGCTGGCCGATGGACACACTTTCGTCGCCGCGCTGATCTTGCTGGCGGGCACGCCGCTCGACGCGCTGGACGGCGCAGTGGCGCGCGCCATGGGGCGACAGGGCAAGTTCGGTGCGATGTGGGATTCCACGCTAGACCGCTACACCGACGGCTTTATCTTCATGGGGCTGGCTTACCACTTCAGCGAACAGGGCGAACAACTTGGGTTGGTCTTGGCGATGGCCGCTATGCTAGGATCGCTGCTGGTGAGCTACACCCGCGCGCGCGCCGAAGGGCTGGACGTGGACTGCAAAGTCGGCTTGTTGACGCGCATGGAACGCATCGTGATCATCCTGGCGATGCTGCTCACCGGCTGGGTGATGGCGGGCTTGTGGGTATTGGCGGTCGGCACGCACATCACCGTTGCACAACGCATTTGGCATGTGCGCGGCGCGCTCGCCGCACGTGAAGGAGCGGACAGCCCATGACCTTTCACCGCTACGGGTTGGAGATCGGCCCCTTCGACCTTTTCGGCTTTACGCTGCACCCCATCTTCCATTGGTACGGGCTGATCATCGTGACGGGCATCTTTGCGGCGGCGTGGCTCGCCGCCTGGATGGCACAGCGCGACGACAAAGACCCAGAACATGTCTGGGACGGCTTGGTGTGGGTGGTGGTGCTGGCCGTTATCTTCGCGCGGGCCTGGCATGTGCTCTTTCCTTCGATCTCGGCGGTGGAGGCTGGACGCACCACAAGCTGGTATCTTTCGCACTTCTTCGACTTGCGCGACGGGCCGCTGATTGTTTGGAACGGCGGACTTTCGATCTTTGGTGCGGTGCTGGGCGGGGCGCTGGGCGTGCTGGTCTATGCGCGCAAGCACCGCATGGACGTGTTGAGCTGGATTGACATTGCGGCGGTGGTCGTGCCGCTGGGACAAGCGATTGGGCGCTGGGGCAACTACGTCAACGAAGAGCTTTACGGCAAACCGACCGATCTGCCCTGGGGCATCACCGTTTCCAACCCGCCGCCGCAGTACGCGCCCGACACACACTTTCACCCGCTTTTCCTCTACGAAAGCCTGTGGAACTTAGCGGCGTTGGTCGTGCTGCTATGGGTCTGGCTGCGCTGGCGGGACAAGCTCAAACGCGGCGACTTTATGCTTTTCTACCTCATCGCCTACGGCACAGGGCGCTTTTTGCTGGAATTTTTGCGGCTGGAAGTGACATTGGCGAACGGGGTCAACGTTTCGCAAGCGGTCAGCGCGGGGATGGCAACACTTGGACTGCTGCTGCTGGCGTGGCGACACCGTGACGCGCTGCGCGGGCGGCTGTTCGCTCACCACGCCCCAAACTAAGCACACGCCGTTCCCCATCTTCAGGCGAAATTCACGTTTTCCGCCGCTACGCGCTTGGTGCGTGGCGGCGGAATTCTTACAATTGAGTATAGAGTCTGCCCGAATACTTATGAGAAGGGCCGCCAATGATCGAAGCACACGAACTCACCAAAGACTTCAAGGGCTTTCGCGCGGTAGACCACATCAGCTTCACCGTCGAGCCTGGGACGATTTTCGCCATTCTGGGGCCAAACGGCGCGGGCAAGACAACCACCGTGCGCATGTTGACCTCCATCCTCAAGCCGAACGAAGGTTGGGCGCGCGTGGCCGGCTACGACGTAGTCAAACAGCCAACCGCCGTGCGCCAGTCGGTCGGCGTACTAACCGAGCAACACGGCCTTTACGAGCGTATGCGCGGGGTTGAGTATCTGGACTTCTTCACGCGCATCTACCGCTTGCCGCCGGATGTGCGCGCCAAACGCCCGTTGGAACTCATGGAGCGCTTTGGGCTGGGGGACGCGCTGGAAAAGCGGTTGGGGGAATACTCCAAGGGCATGAAGCAAAAGCTAGCCCTGGTGCGCGCCATGTTGCACGACCCGCCCGTGCTGTTGCTGGACGAGCCGACTTCCGCGATGGATCCGCAAAGCGCCAAGCTGGTGCGGGACACGATCAAAGAGCTGCGCCGCGCCGAACGCACCATCGCCATCACCACGCATAACCTGACCGAGGCGCAAGAATTGGCCGACCGCATCGCGGTCATTCGGCAGGGACGCATCATCGCGCTGGGCACGTTCGAGGAGCTTTCGCGCCGCTTTGTAGGCGAGCCGGTGATGGAATTGCGTCTAACGCAGCACCTCAACGGCGCAGTGGAAGCACTGAACGAAATGGTGCAGATCGTGGCGCAGGGGAACGACTGGTTGCGCTACCGCACGCCAGAGCCTCAGCGCACCAACCCGCAAGTGATCCGGCGGCTGACCGGTGCGGGCCTGGAGATCGTGACGCTGAGCGAAGTTTCGCAGATGCTGGAAGACGTATATTTGCAGATCGTGGCGGAAGACGAAGGCGCGCACGCGGAGGAACAAGCATGACCACCCACCAAGCCACTCACGAAGTCCGCCCGCTTGCGGCAACTCCCCTCCCCCGTTCCGGCTGGCGGCAAACGCTGCAAAACGCGCTGGTGATCACGCGCCGCGAAGTGCGCGACAGCTTGCGCGATTGGCGCATCATGGTGCCGATCTTCTTGCTGACGCTGGTCTTTCCGCTGCTGGCAACGGGCATGACGCACCTTTTTACCGGCTTTTTTGAGAACAACGGCGCGGAAGATTTGCTGCCGGCGCTTTTGCCGCTGATGCCGATGGTAGTCGGCTTCTTCCCGATCTCGATCTCACTGGTGATCGCGCTGGAAACGTTCGTGGGGGAAAAGGAACGCCGCAGCCTAGAACCGCTGCTTTCTACCCCGCTGACCAACACCGAGCTTTACATGGGCAAAACGTTGGCGGCCATGATCCCGCCGCTGCTGGCAAGCTACACAGGAATCGCGATCTACGTCGGAAGCCTGATGCTCGGCAAGCAACAGTGGCGCCCCGAGCCGGTGTTGATCGTGCAAATCTTGCTGCTGACCACGTTCCAGGCGCTGGTGATGGTGACGGGCGCGGTGGTCGTTTCCAGCCAAACGACTTCCACGCGCGCGGCCAATTTGCTCGCCAGCTTCATCATCATTCCGATGTCCATGCTGATGATCTTGGAAAGCACGATCATGGTCAAGCCGTATAAGCGTTATTTGCTGTGGTATATCATGCTGGGCATGGTCATGACCGTGATTTTGCTGGTGCGCATGGGAGCACGCATCTTCAACCGCGAGGAACTGTTGGGGCGCGCCGTTGATCAGCTCAATTTGCGTTGGTCGTGGCATATTTTCTGGGACGAGCTGCGCGGCCCTATTGGGGAACACTTCCAGTTGGGACGCTGGTATCGGCTGAGCGTGTGGCCGACGGTGCGCCGTTTGCGCACGCCCGCGCTGGTGGTGTTGCTGGTGTTGGCAGCAGCTTTCGCGGTAGGCTGGCGGCTCGCCGACCGGTGGCCTGTGCCGCTGGATCAGTATCAGGACGAGCAAACGATGCTGGACAACGTGCGCTCTTGGCTGGAACTGGGACAAAGCAATCCCCATTTGATCTTTTTCGCGCTGACGCAAAACTTGCGCGTGTTGGCGGTCGCCACGCTGCTGGCGATCTTCACCTTCGGCGTGATGGCGCTGGTGATCGTCTCGATCCCGTTTGGCATTTTGGGCTTTGTGCTGGCGCAAGTGGCCCACGCACACATGAACGTTGCCCCTTTCATGCTAGGCGTGTTACCGCATGGAGTGATGGAAGTGCCCGCGATTGTGCTGGCAGCGGCAGCAGCGTTGCGGCTGGGCAGTGTCGTAACACACCCGCCGGAAGATGTGACGGTCAGCGAGGCGTGGCTGCGCGCGCTGGGCGACGCAGTGAAGATCGGCGTAGGCGTGGTGTTGCCGCTGCTGATTGTGGCCGCTGTGCTAGAAATCACCGTGACGCCGCACGTGGTGCAATGGGCGCTGGGGTTATAAAAAGGCGGGGCGTTGCCCCCGCGCCCCCAGCAGGGGACGGCGTCCCCTGCATCCCCCGCGAGCCGCGCTGAACGCGCCTCGCGGCGCTGGTGTTCCCCGCCGGCGAACGTATGTTGCAAGTGAACATCTCGTGCCTAACGGCGCGGCACGCGCCGTTAGGCGGGGTCAAGGGGCGAACAGCCCATAGGCATTAAGCTAAGCCGAACAAGGCATCGAGTTCCAACAAACGAGCAAA
>CAZZNC010000265.1:0-4573 GCA_964655405.1 uncultured Anaerolineaceae bacterium
GCGGATATTCGGCTCGTCCCAAATCTGGTAAAAGTCGATCCGGTCACCGTAACGCGCCGCCACCGCCTCCGCAAAGCGCCCGTAGGCTTGCACGCTAGCCGGTGGCGCATAAGGGTAGTCCGGCGCCAGAGAATGGCGCGCCCAACGTGGCGTGCCGTCCAGCACGGCCACCAAACGCAGCGACGGGTGCGCGGCCACGGCCTGCACAAGCGTGTCGTACTGCTCCCACGCAAAAACGCCTTCGTTCGGCTCGATAGCCGACCAGAGAAACGGTTGCCGCAGCCAGACAAAACCCGCCGCCGCGATGCGGTCGAGTTCCGCTTCGAGCTGTTCGGGCATGTACTGGGTCAGCTCCACGTTGACCCCCGCGAGCGGTAACCGCTCCGGCATAGCCAGCGAGCGGGTGGCGTCTTCCCAACCACGCAACGCTTCGGCGCGCTGCGCCCATGTGCTCCACGCGCCGACCGCGCTCCCCAGCACGAACAGCGCACATATCCACCAGACGATCCAACGTTTGTTCATCATTCCCGTGACCAGCGTGGACGGGAAGCCTGCCCGTCCCGCGTAATTTGATAGGCCTGATCCGTTTTCAGGTCAACGATCCACACGTTCTTTTGGTAAACGACGGCAATTTGCTGCCCATTAGGACTCCACGCGATGCCGTCTTCCGGGTCCGGCGCACGAAAGCCCGGGCGTTCCTCACCAGGGAATACGATCCGCGCGTTGCTTCCGTCGCGGTCGGCTACCACCAAATCGTATTGTGTGCCGGGGCTGTTGAGCGGCTCACGCGCCTGGAAGTACGCGATCCGATAGGTGGGGTTGCTGTCCGCCCCCTCGAACGTCGGCGAGTAGGTCGGGTTGGCCCAAATGCCCGCTTGGGGAAAAAGTGGGTTGACCACCAAGTCGTTTTCCACGTCAATAACTGCCACGTCGAATACGATGCTGTCTTCCGGCGGCTCATCGGCATAAGGGGGGCCGTGCAGCGTGGTGATCAAGTGTCCATCGTCCGACCACGAAAGCGTCGGCACCCACACCGTGGCTCCCTGGAAACGCTCCAGGAAGGGGGCATATTCGGGAAAAGCAAGCAACGTTTCGAACTCGCCGGTTTTCAGATTTACCAAGCCGATGCTATCGGCGTTGGCCCAGGCCAGATAGCGCCCGTCCGGTGACCATGCGAAACGCCGCCCCCAATAAGCGTAGCTGCCCAGCGCATTGGGCGCGATCAACTCCTCGAACGAGCTGGGGATCATCTCGCCGGTATCCGGATCGATCTGCGCCAGGTGCAAATCGTTGTAGGCTTGCCAACCGATGTTGTCGTCGCGCGGCTTGGCGGTGGAGTAGCTGACCGTGTAGGGCGTTTCGGGCAACCATTCGGCCTCGCGCACGTCTTCCGGCACGAGCTGCACCGGATTGGGGAAATTCGCCTTCGTGTCCAAGATCGCCCAAAGTTCGTTGGAAAAGGGCGGATCGTCTTCGTCGGGCGTGCCGCGCGTGTAAAGCAATTGCCGCCCGTCCGCAGAAAGCTCGAAAACGCGCCCGTCCAAATAGCCGCTTTCGGTGAGCGGGTTTTGGTTGGTGGTGATCCCTTCGATGATCCACGCTTGGCCGCCGGAAATGAAAGTCAACACGCCCTCGATGGGAATCAACGTTTCGGAAGGCTCGCTGTAAACGAAAATGATCTCGTTGCGCGGCTCTTTGATCACGATCTCGCTGATCTTGTCACGGCTGACCGGCGCGCCGTCTTTTTCCACGACACGGTAACACACTTGGAGCTGGCCGTTTTCGCCGGTCTGTCCGAGCACTTCTTCGCCAGGTTGCAACCCCTGCGTGGGCTGGCGTTCGGTTTCGTAGGGCAGCTCTTGGGTTTCGCACTCTTCGCGGTGCACCACGCGCGTAATGGTGATGCGCATCCCGTCGCGTATCTGCGTTTGCAGCAGCGGGTTGACCTCGTCGTACTCGCCCAGCACGATGCCCACGTCTTCGAGGAACTTGCCCACCGAAACCTGCTTGCTATAGCGGTAGGCGGCGCGCTGACCGTCCACGTCCACTGTGATCGTGAAGTCCTGCGAGGACGTATGGGTGGTCGTGCCCCCGCACGCGCTCAGCACGATCAGCGCGATTAAGCCCAGCAAGCTCCAACGACGGGCGGTTTTTATGTGTTTTTTCATAGTTGCGCGTTGAATTGTCATGCCTTCTCACTGTACAATGCGATAGAGCGACGTAACGAAATCGTTTGGTCGCCGTTCTAACCTCATAGATGGTACACCGTGACACGATTTGAGCAAAACAAGGGTGGAAATCGTGATTGACTCTGTGACCCGTGCTTACATCGCTCGCTTGCCGGAGGTGGAAACCGCACGTTTGCCGGTGGGCACGCTCTTTTTCGCCAATGGACGCATCTACAAAGTCATCGAAACTGGCACGGGAGGCTTCCACAAGGCGCGCGAATGGCGCAAGACGGAAGTTACCGACGTAGCACTGATCCCTGGCTCGTTTCCCAGCCGACATCTGCCGTTGGTAGAGCGGGGACGTCTGTTGCCCGTTTACCGTTCGCGCCTGGAGCTGACCGACAAACAGCAGCCGTCTTGCTACGTCTTCCCTATCGAAACATTGGCACTTGATGCGGCCTATTTGGACGTGGAACTGATCCAAAGCAAAGGCGCGTATGTGCGCAATCATGGCGAAGAACCGGCCTTTGCAGTCACGGACGGCGTGCACGTGTTTCGACTGTACTACTACCGCCAGTCTGCCACGCAGCACAAAACCAATCTCTCGCGCCTGGAAGTGCGCCCGCTGCCCTTCACGCCACGCGCGCACACCGACGGGCCGGGCTACTGGCGACTGCTGTCCAGTTGGCGGGCTACACTGCCGAATTTTGACACGACGCTGAACATGCGCAACGCGAGCTTCAACGCAGGGGAAACACTGCCCCACATCCCCATCAGTCCGCCGGAACAAGATTAGCGTCCTCGCTGCTTTCACCAAAACACAAAACGCCCCCGACCCTGTGGTCGGGGGCGCATACGTTACCGAAAAGGGAACGATCAGTTGATGCCGACCGCCTGACGCACCTGTTCCAACACTTGCAGCGCGGTCAAGTTGCGCACGTTGTAACCGGAACTGAGCGACGCAGCGCTGAAGTCCGCAGGCCCCGCAGGGGCAACGCTGGCCGGGTCGCCGACGCCGTTTTCCTGCATCGCGCGCCACAAGTTCCACAGCGGCACGCCCGCGATACCGGCGTTCTCCGCCACTTCCACAATCGCCTGATTGTACGGCAGCAATTGCTCGCTGGTGTAACCGCCCCCTTCGGGGATGGTCGCCAGCACAGGGATCACACCGTAGTTGCTGAGCAGGTCGGTGACCAACGCTTGCAGTTCCGCGCGGAACTGTTCCGGCGGCAGGTAGGCCACGTTTTGCGCGCTGAAACTCACCAGCGCGATGCTGCCGCGGTCTAGTTGCAGCTCGCAGGAAAGCAGCGTGCCTCCGCCGATGGCGTCGCAGGGCGAACCACCCGGGGCAGGCGAAGCGAGCGTGTCCAACCCGTAGTCTTGACCGGCGGCCAAGCTATCCACGTTGAAGCTGGTTTCGCCGCTGTCGCGCACCCCCGTCACGCCGAAGAAGTCTATGGTTGCTTGCAGCGAACCGTAGCTGTCCAGATTGTACGCGCCGGGCGTGGCGAAAGGCGCCATGAAGTTCGGCCCGTCCATCGTCTCATCGCCGATGCGCACAAAGACGCCGCCGCGATTGCCGAAGTTGGTCACGCCGCTTTGGTAAAGCTGGTTGAGCGATTGCGCCATCGCGGACGAGATCTCCGGCACGACCGGATAGGCCCACAAGTCGAAACCGGCGGGCGAGCTGGAAACCGTCACCGTGAAGGAAACCGTCGCCACGCCACCATGCGCGTCGTCGGCGGTCACATCCACCACAACCGTACCTGCGGCTACGCCTTGCAGTTGCACCGTGTCCACGCCGACCGCTTGTGCCACCACCACGCCGTTATCTTGCGACGCGGCGACCAGCGCCAACGGATCGCCGTCGGGGTCGGAGGCCGTGACCGGCACGTCGAGCGTGTCGCCCACGTTCAACGCCTGGTCGGCGATGGGTTGGATGGTGGGCGGATTGTTGGCCGCGTTGACGGTGGCCGTAAAGCTGACCTCCACCGGCGCGTTGATCCCGTCACTGACGCTGAGTACGATAGTCCCCAGTCCAGGCGCGACGCCCGTCAGCGTAATCGTCCCGGGCACGTTGACCGCCGCCGTCACCACCGCGCCGTTGTCCGACGTGGCCGTCGCCGTCAGCGGATCACCTTCGGGGTCGCTGGCGTTGTAAGGCACGTCCAGCGTTTCGCCCACGTTCATTGTCACCGGCGCGAGTGCGTCCACAACGGGCGGCATGTTCGGCGCGTTGACCGTCACCGCGAAGCTGACCTCGGTCGGAAGGTTGATCCCGTCGCTGACGCTCAGCGTGACGTTGGCCGTGCCCGCGCCCACGCCGCTCAGCGTGATCGTCCCGGGCACATTGACCGCCGCCGTCACCACCGCGCCGTTGTCCGACGTGGCCGTCGCCGTCAGCG
>CAZZNC010000266.1:0-4568 GCA_964655405.1 uncultured Anaerolineaceae bacterium
ATCGCCGCCGACTGCTTGCCACGCCGATCCCCTCCGGCCTGCTCACCGGCCACCAACGCCGCGTAAAGCCGATCTTCCAGCGGGCCGCGCGCTTCTTCGAAGGCGCGCGCCAACGCCTGCACCACGTCCGCGCCGGCCAGGATGTTTCCCTGGCAGGTGTACCCCTCGCCCACGTGGTGACCGGCCCACTCGAAGCACTCCGCGCCGGTGTGGGCGGCTGCGCGCCCTTGCGCGTCCACCACGCCGACCTGCCGATGCGCGCGCTCCTCGTCAACGGCCAGCAGGCGCGCGAGCGTCTCCTCGGCGCTCAGCCCCTGCCCCATCAGCTCCAAGCCGCGCGGCCCGTAGGTGACGTTGGCGAAGGCTTGCGTTGCCACCGCGCCGACACCCGCGCGCGCCCACCCCACCACCGACCCCACCGCCAAAAACTTGCTGGCGACGGCCACACCCCAAGCGTTTTCCTGCGCATCACGCGCCACAATCGAAAAGGTCATTGCATACGATCCTTGTTAGAATGGCGGATTGCTGTCGAAGAACAAGCGCCACCACAACTGCCAGGGAGAAACTTCCGGCGGAGGTTCCGGTGTGGTGACAAAAACGGGCGGCGGCACGGTCGGCGTGACGGCAGAAAGCCCCGCCGGAATGGGGATCACCAGGATTTCGCCCTCGCGCACCATCTTTCCTTCGGTGTGCGCCCAGTGTTCCACGCTGCGGTCACTGGCGGCGTAATCCCGCGCCTTGAGCAGGTCCATGTGCTGCGTTTCCAACACGCCGATCGTCGCTTGCATCCGCTGACGTTCGGCGGCCATTTGCTGACGGCGCGCGATGCGCCCGCTGAAATTGATCACCAGCAGCAACCCGACCGAAAGCACCGCGGCCAAGATGATTTGCACAGGAGAAAAACGCTGTGTCCGCCGCCGACGGCGCGGGGCAGGACGGGGAGGGGCTTCGTTTTCCGATGTGGGCAGCGTGCTCATGCTGGCTCCGGTCGTGTCTTTTACAATCCGGCACAACCCTACCACAGCCGCCGCCCCCCTGCAACGCAAAAGCCCAGGTCGGGGCGACCTGGGCCTGAGTGTGCCGAAGGTGGGAGTCGAACCCACACCCTCGCTATGAGGACTGCGCCCTGAACGCAGCGCGTCTGCCAATTCCGCCACTTCGGCAATTCACGGCTCACATTGTAGCGCGCCTGTGTGTCGTGTCAAGGGGGATTTTGGTGCGAGTTGCCTCAATCGTTCCCCATTTCCCATGCTCGGAAAATCGCATCCTTGAGCCACCATGTCCAAAAAATGTCGAGCTTTTCGGGGGCACAGCGTGGAGCTTCGGCTGCACACGAAAAAGCAACCGCTGCAACCGCTGCCGTATCGCTATCGTCACTTTGGCACAGTTGTTCATCCGTGAAATGTTCGTCCGACAACGGCTTGGCAACTTTTTCTACCCACTCGCCGGATACCGTATCCACAGTGCCGACCACAAACGTTTGCTCCAAGTGTTGAAGAGGTTCTTGGCCGCGCGCTTCCTTCAACGCATGATAGGCTGCCTTCGCCGCCAAATCCTCCGGCCAGGAAATCGCGTCCTCATCGTAGCCCCACCCACTTCCGGCGGCATGGTAGCCTTTATCCTGCATTTCCGCCGCCTTTTTGTCTTCCACCTGCCCCCGCAACACACCCTCGGCGGTTGCCAACAACTCGCGCGGCAACGTATCCGCAGGAAACACCGCTTGGAAGATCGGCAAAACCCGTCGAGCAGCGAGCACGGCCAGCCACCCCAATACCTGCGGGCCATGCTCTTTGGCGTGTGTGCGCAGCGTTGCATAGATCGTGCTTCGGTGATGGTGTGGCAAGTGGTGGTTGGGAGCCGTTCGCATAGCCGCCAACGCCGCGTTGACGCGCGTTTCTAGCGTCTTCGGGAAAGGTCCGCCCATGAGTTTTTCGCCTCTTTTCGCCGCAAAGCCGCCGCCTTTCATCCGAAGTATAGGCCTGTTCTACGTGTGCCCACAAATGCCCTCCACTGGCACAAAGCCGCGCTTGTCCGTACAATTCCCCTCAGCGCAACACCACGCACACGGAAGGACACCATGATCCCACCCTCGCCACCGCCCCCCACCTACACACGGCTCAGCAGCCGCTATTTGTGGCAAAGCCACTGGTACAACGTGCGCCAAGACCGCTTGCGCGCGCCCGACGGCAACGAACTCAGCTACACCGTGATCGAAAAGCCGGAAGCCGTCTGGATCGTGCCGCTCACTGAGCGGGGCGAGCTGGTGCTCATTGACCAATACCGTTATCCGGTCGGCGCGTGGTGCCTGGAAGTGCCCGCCGGCAACGTCGAACAAGGGCACACCGCGCAACAAATGGCCGTCCGCGAGTTGTGCGAAGAGATCGGCGGGAAAGCGGAGCGGTGGGCACACGTGGCAGACTTTTACACCATGAACGGCATCGGCGACGAGCGCGCGCAGGTCTTCGCCGCGCTGGGTGTGCGGCTCGGCACGCCGCACCGCGAACCGACCGAGCATATCGTGCTGCGCGTCGTCCCGCTGGACGAAGGGCTACACCTGGCCCGCAGCGGCGCGATCCAAGACGGGCCGAGCGCGCTGGCGATTTTGCTTGCCGAGCCGATTTTGCGGCAATACGTGGCGGAGTTGGAAGGATGAGCCATCAACGAAAAACATTCGTGTTGGGACTGTTGGCGTTGGCTGGCGTGCTGCTGGCCGCGTGCGGACAAAGCACCCCGTCTCCAGACGCCGAGCCAGCCATCCTGACCGGCTTTGAGGCGCTGCCCAAACAGTTGGCAACGGTCGCCTTCACGCCCACGCCGACGCCCGTGCTGGTCGGCGGCACGATGATGCCGGTGGCGCAACCCAGCGCCACACTCGCCCCACCAACGCTCACCCCGACGCTGACGCCGTATGTGGGCGTTTTCCTGGGCGAGCCGACTTCCGAAAGCGGCGAACCGGCCCCCACGTTGGCCCCCTATGTGGTCGCACCGGCGGCAGGCGGCGCGGTCGGCGTGGCGCCCGTGCAAGGCACGGGAAGCGGCTGCACCGTTCCCGTCGCCTCCACCTTCGCCAACGCTTATACCGCGGTGCAGGATCGGCTGGGCTGTCCTATCAGCGCCGGAGTGACGGTCTCGCCGATGGCCGCGCAACCCTTCGAGCGCGGCTGGATGTATTGGCGCGGGGACACACGCCAGATTTACGCGCTGGCCGCCAACGGACAATATTGGCAACTGGCCGACAGTTGGAACGAGGGAATGCCCGCCGACGATCCGGCGTTTTCCCCACCGGCGGGCTTGGTACAACCGGTGCGTGGTTTCGGCTTGGCGTGGCGCTCCACGTCGCCGCTGCGCGACGCGCTGGGCTGGGCCACCGCGCCGGAGTCGCCCACCAGCGGCTTTTGGCAAGCCTTCGAACGCGGCGCGATGCTGTTGGGCAGCGACGGCCACGTTTACGCGCTCTTCAACGCCGAAGGCCAACACTCCGGCCCGCTGCCACCTTAGCAAAAGTGCGTTTCGGGGGCAGCGCCTTCACCCTCTGGTACAAAAAACGACAGCCGCCTGGTCTGTATACCGGCATAGACCAGGCGGCGGACGTTGGCGCACGTGGAGCCGACGAAAAATTTACGTTTTCTGCGGCGGGCGCACGTAAACTTTGCCTTCCGCCACGTGCAACGGCCACACGGTCAGCCAGTTGGTGGGCAACCAGGATTGTCCACCGTCCAAGTAGCGACCGGTGCGCAAGTTGTAGCGCGCGCCAGTGGTCGGTGTGGTGAGCGCGCAGCCGAGCACTGCGCCGTGCGCAATCGAGCTGCCGGTTTGTGGGCAGCGGTCTTCGACAGCGTAATAACCTTGCTCGCACGCCACGATCAGTATGCGCTGCCCTTTGATATGAAGCGTCTTTTTGCCCCGTGTGGGCAGTTCCTGCGTTTCGCAGGCGTATACGTAGCCTTCTGGGATCTGGACATTGGTTGCCTGGGGGGGCATCTCGCACCTCCTACCGACTTGAGCCGATCTCGTTGCGGAGTGCGGGACTTGTCGCGCAGCGCCGCGCAACAAGGGGGATGCTTCCTTATTCTCATTATACGATGAAATGTGGGGGGAGATATAAAAATGCGCCAAAAAAGAGGTGCTTGTGGAGAGGGGGGGACGCCACAAGCACTTCTGATTTTTAGGGCCATATCATCACCGGCGACGCGCATCTCCGTATTGTGATAGGCCGAGCGGCTCTCTGTTCCCTACGTTTATCGTGCTGCAACCGAGTTACTGTTCCATGAGAGACGCTTACGTGTCCTAGTATGCGCGCGAGGGCTTAGGCATAGCTGAATTCTGTATGAGAAAATGATGAGAGGCGCGGGGATTTTAAGCGTTCTCGTCTTCAGCACCAAAGAGGCGCAACCACTCTTGCACGTCTTGCGGAGAAAGATGCGGATTGGGGTCGTCTTTGGGCAACGTGGGAGTATGGACGGCTTGCATTTCGCGCGCGAGGTCGTGGGGAGACTGTACGCGCGCGTGGCAACGCAGCGCTGCCGCAATGATTTCGCGGTCGGCGGTCACGACCACCCAGGCGCGTC
>CAZZNC010000267.1:0-4529 GCA_964655405.1 uncultured Anaerolineaceae bacterium
GGCGCGGGTGCGCTGGCGTTGGAAGGCCGACGGACGGCTAGAGAGCGCCTACGTCTGCCGCGAGTGCAAGAGCGCGTATCAGCATCGCCAGTGGGACACCCACAACCGCGACTGGATCGATTGAGCCAGCCTCTTTGGCCCCCGTTTGCCCCTATCTTTCCCTCCGAGGTGAGCTATGAGTCCCACGTCGTCAGATTTCCGCATTTTGACGTTTGAGCCGGAAGTGCAGCGGCGGCTGACGCTTTTTGTGCGCGCCATGTTCGCGCCGGAGGATGCCATCTTGCAAGCGGTGCGCCAACGCACGACCGAGCGCGGCTTGCCACAGATTGCGATCCGTCCGGAAGAGGGGCAGATGTTGCAGTTCCTGGCCGCGCTCGTCGGTGCGCGACGCATCTTGGAGATTGGTACGCTGGCCGGCTATAGTGGCATCTGGTTGGCGCGTGCGTTGCCGCCGGATGGGGAGCTGATGACGTTGGAGCTGGACCCCAAACACGCCCAGGTCGCCCGCGAGCACTTCGAGTTGGCGGGCGTGGCGGAGCGTGTGCGTTTGGTCGAGGGCGAGGCGATGCACACACTCACCCATGCGCTGGCCGATGCGCGTTTTGACATGGTCTTTGTGGACGCGGACAAAACAGGGTATCCGGACTATCTCGCGTGGAGCGTGGAGCATGTGCGCGCGGGCGGGTTGATAGCCGCACACAATGCCTTTCGCGGCGGCAATCTTTTCGCCGATGATGTCCGTTCTCAGGCCACGCGGCGCATGTTGGAAGCGATGGCCGCAGACGCGCGTTTGCTGAGCACGATCGTTCCCGTTGGCGACGGGATTGCGGTGGCGCAGGTGTTGGCGGACGTTTGAGCGCACCCTCAACGGCCTCCTTTGCGTATTGTATGACGTGAAGGAACGGCGGCAACACACCGGAGAGGATACGATGCGCATTTTGGTACATACCGGCAAGGGCGGCGTGGGCAAGACGAGCATTTCCGCTGCAACGGCACTACGTTGTGCGGATTTGGGGCTGCGCACGATTGTCATTTCCACCGACACCGCGCACTCGCTGGCGGACTCGCTCGACGTGCCTGTAGGGCCGGAGCCGGTGCGCTTGCGAGAAAAGCTCTGGGCGCAAGAAGTGGACGCGCGCTATTCGATGGAGAAGTATTGGGGGCGCGTGCAAGAGTATATGTTGCGCGTGCTCAGCGCCCAGCATGTCAACGGCATTGTGGCCGAGGAAGTGACGTTGCTGCCCGGGCTGGAAGAAGGCGCGCATCTGCTTTGGATCAACAAATTTGCTCAAGAAGGCCACTTCGACGTGTTGATCGTGGACGCGGCGCCGACCGCCGAAACGCTGCGTTTGCTCAGCTTGCCGGACGCTTCGCGTTGGTGGTTCGAGCGCATGGTGGCGCTTTTGCGCGGGGCGAGCGGCGCGCTGTTGCGCCCGCTGAGCAAATCGCTTTTTGGCACAGAGCTGCCGGACGAGGAAACGCTCGCCAGCATCAACGCGCTTTTCGACACGCTCGACCGCGTGCGCGCGTTGCTCACCGATCCGGAACACAGCAGCTTGCGGCTGGTGGTGAACCCCGAGCGCATGGTGATCAAAGAAACGCAGCGCACCTACACCTATTTGAACTTGTACGGCTACGCGGTGGACGCGGTGCTGTGCAATCGGGTTATTCCGGACGAGGTGACCGATCCCTACTTTGCGCGTTGGAAGCAGCACCAAGCCGATAATCTGCGCTACATCCGCGAGGCTTTCGGCGAGCTGCCCGTTTTGACCGCGCCGCTCTTCAATGACGAGATCGGCGGCGAAGCGGCTTTGCAGCGATTGGCGGACGCGCTTTATGGCGAGCGTAACCCCGCCGAGGTGATGGCGCGCGACAAGACACACCGCATCGAGCCGGACGGCCAAGACGGCTACTATTTGCTGGTACCGCTGCCGTTCGCTTCCAAAGACGATCTCGACTTATACCGTTCTGCCGATGAACTGACGTTGCGCGTGGGGCCGTATCGGCGCAACATTGTTTTGCCCTACGCGCTGTGGCATCTGAAGACAGCGGGCGCGCGGTTCGAACAGTCTACGCTGCGCGTGCACTTCGTGCCGGAGCAGCACGCTTAGGCGCGCTGGACGCAGCCTCTCGCGTTGACAACGACAAAATTGTCGTGCGGGGGGCTGTTTGCTATAATTCGCCCGCTGTGCCTGGTGTTTTTTCCCTACGCGGAGCCGTGCATTGCCGAGCCACAACACCAGACTTTTTTAGCCCAGGGGGGCTGTAACGATGAATAACCCTGCCCAAATGCCGGATCACAAGCGGCGTTCCCCCATCAGAAGTTGGTTACACGAGCACCGTTCGCGGATCTCGCTGGCTTTGCGCGTGTTCACCGCTGTGATCTTGATGGGCATTGTCATTTCTTTGCTGGGGGGCAATTGGGACGAATTTATAGACGTGGACTGGCGGCTGATTGCGACGGCGTATGTCCTCGTCATGCTCTCGACCGTGGTCAAAGCGCTGCGGTGGAGTTTGTTGGTGCGCCAACGGCGGTTGGACGTGTCGTTTTGGCATCTGTTGGGCACGTATTTGGTGGGCGCGTTCTTCAGCACGGTGTTGCCGACTTCGGTGGGCGGGGACGCGGTGCGCGCGATGGACACCGCCAACCACACCGGACGGCCTGCCGATGCGACCCTTTCCGTGCTGATCGAACGTGGGATCGGATTGTTGGTTGTGGTTGGCTCGGGGAGCATCTTTGCGTTGTTCCTGGAACCGGGCAAAGTGCCCACGATTTTTTTGTTGGTCGTGCATGTGCTCTTCGTGGGCGGCATGGTGGGGCTGGTGCTGTTGTGGCGCGGCTGGTTCATGGACCCCATCGCCGCCACACTGACACGGCTGCACCTTTACAAGTGGGAACGGCAGGTGCGCCGGATGCAAAAGGCACTTTCCGGCCATTTGGGGCGGCCCGGGGTGCTGCTTTCGGTCTTCTCGCTTTCGATAGTGGCGCACGCGCTGACCATTGCCGCCACGTATATTGTGCTGGACGCCGTCACCGATCCGATCCCGTTGGTGGCTTTTGTGCCGATGATCGCGTTGACCACCGTCGCCGAGCTGCTGCCGATTTCGGTGGCAGCGGTAGGCGTCAAGGAATCGGCTTACGTGTTTTTCCTGGGCCTGGTGAACGTGGGCAGCACCAATGCAACCATTGTGGCGTTGATCATGCGCGGCTTGACATTGGCGCGGGCGTTGGTGGGTGGTGTGGTTTTCTTTGTGCGGCAATCGCGGCGCAAGGAGGAACCGGAAGGCACGCCGCCTCCCCCCAGCCAGCCGGTTTCGGCACAACCTCCAGAGGAGAAGCCCCCCTCTTCGTTAGAGCCGGTTGAAGTGGTGAACGCTGGAGATTTTCTGCCGGACGAATGGCCTGTGCAGCTACCCACGCCCTGACGGGCGTGGTTTTTCCTTGATGCGAGGACGTATGAGCACATTTCTAAACTATGCGCGCAAAGGATTGCGCATCTTGGCGCACCGTTTGCGCACGCAGGGGTTGCGCGTGACGTTGCTTTGGGCTTACGGGCGTGGCTGGCCCAAGCTGACCGGCGTGCCGCTTTTTCGCTATAGTCGCATCACGCCGCAGATTTACGTGGGTGGGCAATATGGGCAGCGCGGCAAACGCAAGTTGGAGGCGGCAGGCATCCGCGCCGACTTGAATTTGCGCACCGAGTTCGACGACGCGGCGCACGGGTTGGCGTTGGAACAGTATTGCCATTTGCCCACCGTGGACGACGACGCGCCCAGCGTGGAGCATTTGCAGCAAGGCGTGAACTTCATTCGGCGGATGTTGGAGAACGGCGACAGCGTGTACATTCATTGCGCGGGGGGCGTGGGGCGCGCGCCCACGATGGCCGCTGCCTACTTTGTGACGCAGGGGATGACGGTGGACGAAGCATTGGCGCTCATCCGCCGCACACGCCCGTTTATCAACATCATGCCGCCGCAAATGGCGCGTTTGCACGAATTCGCCGCCATACACCGCCAACTGACCCAGATGGACACGCAAGAGGCCAAAACCGTATGAGGGTAGCACTCACGTTACACACGTCTCAAACGGCCCCCAAGCGGCTTTCGTTGCGTGTGAGCTATGTGCCCTATCTGCAAGCGTTGGGCTTGACGCCCATTCTGTTGCCCAACAATGTGCTTGACTTGCCCGCATATTTGGAGGCGCTGAGGATCGACGGCGTGGTTTTGAGCGGCGGCGGAGACGTTGACCCTGCGCATTACGGCCAGGCCAACACTTACGCTGACCATATCGTGCCGGAACGCGACGCGACCGAATTCGCGTTGTTGGATTACGCGCTGGCACGGCGTCTGCCGGTGCTCGGCATTTGTCGCGGTGCGCAATTGCTCAACGTGTATTTTGGCGGCGGGCTGGTGCAAGACATTGCCCAGGTGCTGCATTCTCCGCTGGATCATCATCGGGGCACGCCGCATCCGGTGCACATCGTGGACGCGCACATGACCGAAGCGCTCGGCGTGGAACGTTTGCAGGT
>CAZZNC010000268.1:0-4528 GCA_964655405.1 uncultured Anaerolineaceae bacterium
CCCTTTGACGATATGACGCTGGTTGTGGTACGTTACACAGGCGATTAACGCGGTTAGCGGGCGGGTTCGCCGAGGATGTCGTCCAACACCAACGCTACCGCTCCCAGCGCACAAGCGTTGGAGGTGATTTGCGAAGTCACCAGCTTGACCGACTGTGTTTCGGGAATGATGGTGCGTGGGGCAACTTGCTGACGGATTTCTGCCAACACAGGCGCGAGCGTTTGTCCTACCGTTCCCCCCAAGACGATCATTTGTGGATTGAAGAGGTTGATCAAACTGGCGATGCCCACGCTGATCACTTCGATCACGTGCGCCAACACGCGGCGGGCTTGTGGATCGTTTTCTTGGGCGCTGGCTACCAGCGTCGCTACGTTCGCGGCGGGGGCAAGCGCTTCACGGAGCACGGCTTCCCAGCACCCTCTGCCGCCGCATGTACACAACGGGCCGGAAAAGTCGATCACCATGTGTCCGGCTTCGCCTGCATAGCCGTCCGTCCCGTGATACAGCGTGCCGTTGACGAAAACGCCCGCGCCAATGGCGTTGCGCGTGAGCTTCAGGTACACGAAATCGCTATAACCTTGTGCGGCGCCGAAATAGTTTTCTCCCAACGTGGCGATGCTGGCTTCGTTGCCCATGTGGACGGGTAGGTGGAAGCGTTCTTCCCAGCGCGCACGGAACGGGATGCCTTCCCAGCCGAGGTTGGTGGCTTTTTTCAACACGCCTTCCGCTGCGTCCACCAATCCCACAATCCCCAGCCCGATGCCCAAGGGTTTCATGGCGTCATGGTTGGCGTTGTAACGCAGCGCCGTTTCGATCAAATGCTCGGTGCGCGGGATGATCACGTTGGGATCGGTCGTTTCCAGTGTGAAATTTTCTTGCCAGCGCGGTTGGGCGATGAAGTCGGTCAGCATGACCAACACCGTGTCGTCGGTTATCTCGACCCCAATGGCACACCCGCCGCCAGGGTTCAGCTCCAACAGCGTGCCGCGCCGTCCCCCCCGCGAAGGCCCGATGCCCGTTTCGTGGATTAGATGGGCGGCTATCAATTCGTCCACCAAGCTGGAAACGGTGCTGCGCGTAAGTCCGGTGCGTTCGGCCAACGTTGCGCGGGACTGTGGCGCTGCCGTGCGTAACTGGTGTAGGATCAGTGCGCGGTTGATGCGGCGAATCAAGTTGTGGTTAGCGGTTCGTCGCTTGGGTCTCATCGTTTATCCCAAAGGTCCTTGATTGCTGCGTGGCGAGCTTGTGCACTCAATGCGCTGTTGCTTCCGCGCGGCGAACTTCCAACGGTAACACGACCGGCCCGTCGCGGTGAACTTCGGGCAAGCGTCCTGTGCCGAAAAGATCGCGCCCGTGCAAAAGGATCAAACCGGCGCGGTCGAGTTCGACCAGGTGCGTGAGTTCGGGTAGTGAGAGCCACACGCGTACCATGTATTCACCGGCAGCGAGATAGCGGTCAATTTCCGGCACTTCGAGCACAAAGCGGTTGACGCCTTTTTGCATATCGAAGATGAAATTGGTGATCTTGGCGTCCAGGGTGGTCACCGGCACCCCCATTTCTGTGATCAAGCCCAAGCCGATGCCGATGCGTGGGATGTCTTGTTCGGCCAGCACGCTCAGCTCCACGCGCAACGTGCGTGTGTTCGCGGTGGGGCTTTCTGCCAAATGCACGCGGCAGTCGGCAAAGCCTACGCCGTATTGTGCGTTCATCAGCGGAAAGCGTGTGTTTGGGCTTTCCGTGTCCAGTTCAGAAAGGTATGCGCGCACCACATCTTCCACCGGCCCGCGCTGGCGGATATGTCCTTGTTCCAGCCAGATCGCGGAGTGGCATAGGTGCTGCACGGCGGCCATGTTGTGCCCCACGAAAAGCACCGTGCGTCCCTCATGCGCCACGCTGCTCATTTTCCCCAGACATTTTTTTTGGAACTCAGCATCGCCAACGGCAAGCACTTCGTCTACAAGCAGAATGTCCGTTTCCAAATGCGCCGCTACAGAAAACGCCAAGCGCAAGTACATCCCGCTGGAATAGCGCTTGACGGGCGTGTCAATGAAGCGCTCCACGCCGGAAAAAGCGACGATCTCGTCGAATTTGCGCTCGATTTCGTGCCGGTGCATCCCCAGAATGGCGCCGTTGAGGTAGATATTTTCGCGTCCGGTTAGCTCGGCATGGAAGCCTGTGCCCACTTCCAGCAGCGAGCCGACCCGTCCGCGTATGCGCGCGTAACCTTCGTCGGGGTGGGTGATGCGGGTGAGCACTTTGAGCAGTGTGCTTTTGCCTGCGCCGTTTGGCCCGATGATGCCGACCACTTCTCCGCGTGGCACTTCGAAGGAAACGTCACGCAGCGCCCAGATGATGCGCGGCGATGTTTTGGAGCGGGCGTTTTCTCCACGCGCCAGCGAACGCGCCGCGCGCACCGGCCACAGCACCGCTTCGCTCAGTGCTTCAACCAGCATCTGGCGGTTGTTTTGCAGCGCGCCGATGCGATACTTTTTACCCATGTGTGCCACCTGGATAGCCAGCTCAGGGGGCATAGGAGAACGTACAACGGTCATGCTAGCTCGCTTTTACACCACATCCGCGAAAATGTGTTCCATGCGTCGGAAGAAATAAAGGCCGCTGATTACCAATAGGATGGTCGTCAGTGCCGAAACTGCCGTCATAGGGCCGGGGGGAGGGCCTTTGTGCAACAGTGCCCAGCGGAAACCTTCCACCACGCCCGCCATTGGGTTCAGCCCATAAAGGGTGCGCCAGGGTTCGTCGAGCAGACTGGAAGGATACGCGACCGGTGTCAGATACATCCAGGATTGGATGAGAAAAGGCACGATGTAGCCCACATCGCGGTAACGCACGTATAGCGCCGAAAGCCACAACCCGATCCCGAATGCCGCCAACATGGCCAACAGCAACAACGGGAGCAGCCATAGAACCGAAATGAGCGTCGGATGCAGCCCGTAGTAAATCATCATGCCCAGCAGCACCAAGAACGCCAAGAAGAAATCCGGCAGCGCCCCTACCACACCGGCCAAGGGGATCACCAGGCGCGGGAAATACACACGCTTGAGCAAGTTGGCGTCCCGAACCAGGCTGCGGGCTGAGTTGGTGAGCGCGGTGGCGAAAAACGTCCAGGGCAGCAGCCCCGTATAGCTGAAGATGGGATACGGGATGTCGTCGGAAGGGATTTTTGCCAGGCCACCAAAAAATACGCTGAAGATCACCATGGTGAAAAGGGGTTGGATGATTGCCCAGGCCGCCCCCAGCAGCGTCTGCTTGTAACGCACCTTGACATCACGCCAGATCAGGAAATAGAGCAGCTCGCGGTAAGCCCACATCTCGCGCAAATTCAGGGGCACCCATCCGCTCACCGGCGCAATCAGCAGCACGCGCTCCGCAGCGGTATTTTGGGATCGCGCCGCGCGCCGCGAAAGCCGTGTCATTACGCTTTTGAACACTCTTGACCTATATCTCCTGGGGCACGTTGAGTCTGATTTCACAGCGGGGTTTATTGTAACCTGCCCACTTACGGTGTCAACCGCTGTTAAAGCACAGGGGAACGTGTTCAGATGTACAGCCTTACCCTATTTGACAAAGTCGCGCTATTGAGGCTACAGTAAAGCCCAATATTGAGCATTCTACGGCGGGTTGCGCAAGCCGCGTGGATGGCCCGCGCCCCGAATGTGTGTTGAGGAGAAACGCGAACCTATGCGCGAAATCACGATAGCGACGGTGCAGATGAAACCGGCCCTCGGCGAGGCCGAAGACAATCTCGTCAAGATGTCGGACTTCGTTTCCAAGATCGCCTCGCAGCAAAAAGTGGATCTGATTGTTTTCCCCGAGCTGGCGACGAGCGGCTATGAGTTGGGCGTGCGCTTTACCGAGCTGGCGCAGCGTATCCCCGGCCCGACGGTGAACTTGTTGGCGCAGCGCGCCGCGGAGTTCGGTGTTTACATCGCCTTTGGCATGGTGACCAAAGAGAAGGTCGAAAGCGTGCTTTACAACTCGGCGGTGTTGGTGGGGCCGGATGGTGAGATGGTGGGCAGCTATAACAAAGTCCATCTACACGGCGAAGAGCGCATGGCCTTCCGCGAAGGTTTTCGCTTGCCTGTGTTTGAAACGGAGATCGGCAGCGTAGGACTGATGTTGGGTTGGGACCTGGCGTTTCCTGAAGTGGCGCGCGCCCTCACTCTGGACGGTGCAGAGGCGGTTTGCGTGCTGGCAAATTGGGAAAGCGACCAGATGGAAGAATGGCGAACCTTCGTGCGTGCACGGGCGATGGAAAACGCGATCTATGTGGCGGCGGCCAACCGTGTCGGCGAAGATGTAACGCTCAAGTTCGGTGGCGAAAGCATGGTCGTCGGGCCGCGCGGCAAGGTGCACGCGACGTTGGCCGAGGAAAAAGACCCCGAAAGCGGCGAGCCGCGCGAAGGATACTGCGTGGCGCGTGTGGACTTGGACGAGGTGCGCAAGTGCCGCGAAGAGTTCCAAACGTTGCAGGCGCGGCAGCCCACCGTTTATCGGACACTGGTGCGG
>CAZZNC010000269.1:0-971 GCA_964655405.1 uncultured Anaerolineaceae bacterium
GCTTACAAAGCAGACTCGCGCCCCCAAACATATCCACTCCAACCCCGCAAAACCCAAACGCGTCCGTGCCCATCTGCCTGATGGCATCTTTTGGCAAACCGCGATAGGCTACAATCATTACGTTCAAGCGCAGCGGCGTTTGGGCCAGTTCCCACAAAGCCTCGTCCTCTCGCAACGCCGCACGCAGCCCTTGCAAAGGCTCACCGGCATTTTCCAACCGCGCCAGGTAATCTGCACCCACCGCAAGCCGCGCTGCGCGCGCCTTGCGGCGCTGGTGTTCCCCGTCGGCGAACGCTTGCCACAGGCGGACATTTGTGCCAAACAGCGCGGGGCACGCGCCGTTTGGCGGGGGCAAGGGGCTTGGGGCCCCTTGCAGGGGACTGGGAGCAGCGCCCCTAGATCCGAATGCCCGAAATAGGGGGCTGTTTTGCGCTTGCGCCGCGCTATAATAAACGCGACTCGAAAAGCTATGATCCGAAAGGACGAGATCCGTGCCCAACCTTCCTGCTTACGATCTTGCAGAAGTGCGCCGCGCCTTTCCGCTCGCCGAGCGGCTCACCTATTTGAACCACGCCAGCATCTCCCCCGTGCCTACGCCTGCTCGCCAGGTGATGCGCCAGGCACTCGACCGCCTGGGGGACGACCCTTCCACGCTCTACGTTGACGATCCTGTGGTGGGCAACATCTTCGAGAGCTTTGCTGCGGAAATGGCCGCGCTGGTCAACGCGGCAGCGCCGCATGAGGTGATCGGTGTGCAAAGCACATCCGCCGCGCTGAACATAATCGCGCACGCCATCCCCTGGCAGTCCGGCGACAACGTCGTCTTTTCCCGCGTGGAGTTCCCTTCCAACGCCTACCCCTGGATGGCCCTGGAGCGTTTCGGTGTGGAAACGCACATCGTGCCGGACGACGGCAGCGGTGGCCCGTCGGTGGAAGCGCTCGCGCCTCACGTGGACGCTCATACGCGCGTG
>CAZZNC010000269.1:981-4528 GCA_964655405.1 uncultured Anaerolineaceae bacterium
GATTGCGGTTAGCGTGGTGCAATTTTTCACCGGCCACCGCGCCGACCTGACCGCGCTGGGCACGTATTGCCGCGAGCGGGGCATCCTTTTTGTGGTGGACGCGATCCAAGCGGCGGGGCACATGCCGATTGACGTGCAGGCGATGGGCATTGACGTGTTGGCGTCTGGTGGGCAAAAGTCACTCATGGGGCCGCCCGGGCAAGGTTTTCTCTACGTGCGCGAGGAAGTCGCCGAGCAGATGCGTCCGACCACTGTCGGCCCCAACGCCACGCACGAATGGGATTTTTGGCTGGATTACGACTTGACACCGCGCGAGGGCGCATGGCGATTTTTGATGGGCACGCCCAATTTGGTCGGCATGGTCGGCGTGCGCGCCAGCGTGCAGTTTTTACGCGCGCTGGGGCTGGAAGCCATAGACGCATGGACGCAGCACCTCTCGCAGCTCGCCGCCGACGAGCTGCGTGCGCTCGGCTGCACGGTGATCACGCCGCCCGCGCCCAACTTGGGCCCGATTCTCACCTTCCGGCTGCGCGACCCCGACCCCGACGACGCGGACGCGCTGGCCGCCGCCGAAGCCGAAACCGTCGCCTTTCAGCAATTCCTGGCCGAACGCGGCGTGCGCGTGACCAAACATTGGGACATCCGCCGCGTGCCACATTTACGCATCTCCACGCATTGCTATAATACGGAAAATGACGTGCGTCAGGTGGGCAGACTATTGGAGGAGCACCGTGCCTAAACCACTATCATCCGCAGCACGACGCACCGGCCAGCGCGCGGCATGGTCGCCGCCGCCTGTGCGCTCGGTGCAAGATACCGGCCTCAATCTCGGCGTGCTTTCTGATCTCGCCATCAAAATTTTATACTTCGGCGGCTATTTGAGCGGCAACCAGATCGCTTCTCAGATGCACTTACCCTTCACCGGCGTGATCGATCAGGTGCTCGAAGGGCTGAAGCGCGAAAAATTCTTGGAAGTGCGCGGCGGCGGCGGGCTGGGCGCCGGTGCGTATGAGTACGTGATCACCATGAAGGGCATCGAAAAGGCGCACGAGGCGCTCGCGCGTACCCAATACGCTGGCCCGTGTCCTGTGACGCTCGATCAGTACGTGAACGCCATGAACGCCCAGGCGCGGATGCGTTTGCGCGTCAACCGCCAGACGCTGGAAAAGGCGCTGCGCGGCTTGGTGATCAGCGATGAGATGTTCGAGCGCGTCGGCCCTGCCGTCAACTCCGGCAAGGCGATCTTCATGTACGGGCCACCCGGCAACGGCAAAACCACCATCGCGGGAAGGGTAGGGCGCATGATCTTGGGCGCGCCGATGTGGATACCCTACGCGGTGGATGTGGACGGGCAGGTGATCCGCGTTTTCGACAATGTCAACCACGAGGTGCTGCCGGAAGAAGCCCCCAACGGAGGGCGTCGTGCCACAGCTACGGGCGAGCGCCGCGACGCGCGTTGGGTGCGCATCCGCCGCCCGATGATCATGGTCGGTGGTGAACTGACGTTGGAGACGCTGGACTTGGTCTACGATCCGATCAATAAATACTACGAAGCGCCCTTCCAGATGAAGGCCAACGGCGGCATGTTCCTCATCGACGACTTCGGGCGCCAGCAGGTGCGCCCGCGTGACTTGCTCAACCGCTGGATTGTGCCGTTGGAAAGCCGCGTGGACTTCCTGACGCTTTCCACAGGGCGCAAGATCGAAATTCCCTTCCATGTGTTGATCGTCTTCAGCACCAACATGCCGCCCGCCGACCTGGTGGACGAGGCGTTTTTGCGCCGCATCCCGCACAAAATCGAGGTCGGCGATCCGGACTACGACCAGTTCCGCGAGATTTTCAAGTTGGTGTGTGAAGCCAAGCGCGTGCCGTATGAGGAGCAGGGCTTGGCGTACCTGTTGCAGGAGTGGTACATCAAGGACGAGCGCAACTTGCGCGCTGTGCATCCCCGCGACCTGATCGAGCAGATCATTGACATTGCGCGTTATGAAAACGTCCCGCCGCGCATGACGCCAGAGCTGTTGGACAGAGCCGCGCGGGCGTACTTCGTGGATTTGGACGCCTACTAAAAAAAGCCTATCGTGCGGTGAACGAGGAGCGGCTATGCCTAAGATCGTGACTGTGGCGCAGATGCGCGCCATCGAGCAGGCGGCGAACGCGGCGGGGCACAGCTACGCCAAGATGATGGAGTTGGCGGGCGGAGCGGTGGCCGTGCGCGCGTTGGAGTTGCTCGCCGAAGTGGAGCGTCCGGTGGTGCTGGCGCTGGTCGGCCCGGGCAACAACGGCGGGGACGGACTGGTCGCTGTGCGCAAGATCGCGCAGGCGCGCGCGGACGCCGAGGTGCTCGCCTATCTGGTCAAGCAGCGTCCCGCGCCCGACCCGATGGCGGAGCGTGCGGCTGAGGCAAGCGTGCAGATGCTGAGTGCCGCCGAAGACGCCGAGCTGTCCGCTTTGCGTGCAGCGGCAGGGCGCGCGCACTTGCTGATCGATGCGATTTTTGGAACGAGTTTGCGGCTGCCCATTCGCGGCAACGCGGCGCAGGTGCTGCAAGCGGTCGGGGAAGTGCTGGCCTCGCGGGCGCAATCCCCCGCGTCCGTTTACAACACGCCTACCGCACCGCCCGCTACGCCCCGCGCTGACTGTGTCGTGCTGGCGGTGGATTGCCCCAGCGGGGTGGATTGCGACACGGGCGAAGTGGACGCGCGCGCCTTGTCCGCTGACGAGACGGTCACCTTTGCGGCGGCCAAGCCCGGGTTGCTGACCTTTCCCGCAGCGGAACGGGTCGGCACGCTGCACATCGGTGACATCGGCCTGCCGCGCGACCTGCCAGAGTTGGCGGACGTGCCGCTGACGTTGGCGGACGGTGCGAAGGTGGCCGCGCTGCTGCCCGCGCGTCCCTCGAACGCGCACAAAGGCACGTTCGGCAAGGCCCTGGTGGTGGCGGGCAGCGCCAACTACACCGGCGCGGCGTACCTTTCCGCTGCGGCGGCGTACAAGGTGGGCGCGGGCTGGGTCACGGTCGGCGCGCCGGAGATGATCGTGCCGACGCTGGCGGGCATGTTGCCGGAAGCGACCTGGCTGCTGCTGCCGCATGAGCTGGGCGCGCTGCACGAACACGCGGTGAAGGTGTTGCGCGAGGCCGTGAGCGGCCATAGCGCGCTGCTGATCGGCCCCGGGCTGGGGCAAGAGGAAACGACCGGCGAATTTTTGCGCGAGTTCCTGCGTCCGGAAGAGGAGATCCAGCGCGGACGGGCGCTCGGCTTTGTGCCCGCCACGCCGGAGGAGATGCAACAGGCCGCGCCGTCGTCGGATCTGCCGCCGTTGGTGTTGGACGCCAGCGCGCTTTATCTGCTGGCGCAAATGGAGGACTGGCCGCAGCTCGTGCCGCCGCTGAGCGTGCTCACGCCGCACCCGGGCGAGTTCGCGCGGCTGGCGGGCGTGCCCATCGCGGACGTGCAAGCGGATCGGGTCGGGATGGCGCGCGCCAAAGCCGCCGAGTGGGGCTGCGTGGTGGTGCTGAAGGGCGCTTTTACGGTGGTGGCCGCGC
>CAZZNC010000270.1:0-4486 GCA_964655405.1 uncultured Anaerolineaceae bacterium
TTGGCGAAGCGCTCACGAATTTGTCGCAAGACCGGCATATCGCGCTCCGCCCACTCGATGCGATAGCGCCCGCCCGTCGCCAGGTTCAAATCACGGACATCATGTTCAACCGTCATAAGGTTCTCCTCACGTCATGGTTGCCACAAGCACCGCGCGACGCGCGCGGAGCGGCGGTCATTGTAACACAAGGTGCGCGCTCGTTGGCAGTCCCAAAGCCGGGGCGATCCGTTTCTCTCTCGTGCCCGATTTGCTCTTCCGCATCTTTCCATTAAAAACCTCCCCTTTCAGATCCCACAGCGTCGGAAAAACGGCGGGCGGGCGCGTTTGACAGCGTCTGCCCGCTTCTGCTATGCTGCAAAGCGCGAAAACAACCACTCACCATAAGGGGACACTATGCGTACTGGAACGCGCGCTTTTCTCGCGCTGACGCTGGCTGTCGTGCTCGGCACGCTGTTGGTGGCGTGCGTAGTCGGCGGAGGGCTGTACCTCTGGGCACGCCAGGAAGGGCTGAACCCGCTGACGGCCATTCGGCTCAAGATCGCGCTGGTGCGCCAGCAAGACACGCTCACCACATCAGCGGGCACCGATCCCACGCTGCGCGAGTTCATCATTGCGCCAGGGGACGCTGCTTACACCATCGCGCAAAACCTCTATGCCCAGGGGCTGATTACCGATCCCAATTTGTTCGTGGACTATGTGCGCTATCACCGGCTGGACGGGCAGCTCGAGGCGGGCACGTACTTCTTGCGCCAAACGCAAACGCTGGAACAGATCGCCTACGCGCTCACCGACGCCAGCAGCGCCACCATCCCCTTCCGCACGCTGGCCGGTTGGCGGCTGGAGGAAATCGCGCAGAACGCCATTGACGCCAACACACTGCTGCCCTTCAGCGGCGGGGACTTCCTAGCCGTGACCGGACGCGGCGCGCTCATTCCGTCGGACTTCCAGGCGCGCATAGGCATTCCCAACGTGCTCAGCGACGGGAGCGCGCCTTCGTTGGAAGGCTTCATGTTCCCCGGGAACTACAAGCTGCCGCCCAACATCACCGCACAGGGGTTGCGCGACACGCTGCTAGAGGCTTTCAACGCGCACATCACCGACGAAATGCTGTTGCGCGCGGCTCAGCAGGGGCTGAGCATGTATCAAGTGGTGACGTTGGCGTCTATCGTGCAGCGGGAAGCGGTAGACTTAAACGAAGCGCCCATGATCGCCTCGGTGTACCTCAATCGGCTGGCGCACCAGATGCGGCTGGACGCCGACCCGACCGTGCAATACGCCATCGGGTATCGAGACGGCAGTTGGTGGCCGCAGCTTTACGGGGAAAGCGACTACTACGCGCTGGGTTCGCCGCAAAGCGTCGCCGCCTACAACACCTATTTGAAGCAGGACGGCATGGCCCAAGCGCAATTGCTGCCGCCCGGGCCGATCTGCTCGCCGAGCCTGGCGGCGATTAACGCGGTGCTCTATCCGGCGGACACGCCCTACCTGTACTTCCGCTCTTGCGACGACCAAACACACATCTTCAGCACCACGTTGGAGGAACACGCAGCGATCAGTTGCCCCTAGAGCGGCAAATCGTGCTGTGAACGCTCGCCCGTCAGCGCCCAGCCCGCGCCCTGCGCGCGTAGCAGCGGGCGCAGCGCCAGCGTTTCCCCGTCGTCGTGCACTTCCCACTCGGCGACCGTTTCCACGCGCGCGCGTTCCCCTTCGCGGCGCAGCGTGACCACGAACGGCAGTCGCTCGGCCAGCGCGCGGTTGATCGCGGCTTGCGGCGCGGCGGGCGCAGCGCGACGGATCGCCATGCCGAGCGCGCTTTTCAGGCGCTCCGGCTGGGGCGGGGCGCGGAAAGTCCACACATAGCCGGGCGGGTCGGCGCGGGTGAGCGCATCCCAGAGTGCGGCAGCCTCGTCGTCCCCACGCACTTCATCCGCCAGCAACCAGGCGGGCGCTTCCGCCAGCGCTGCGCTCAGCGCGTCCCCGAACGGCTGGGCGGGCGCTTGCGGCGTGGGCGGCGCGGGCAGGCGCGGCGCGATGTGCGGCGGCAAGTGCATCTCGGCGGCGCGTTGCACGGCCAGCGCGGGCGCGTCGGCGGGTAGCGCATGGCTCAGCGCGGCGGCGAGCGTGGTTTTGCCCGTGCCCGCTTCCCCCACAATCAGCAGCCCGTGCCCGCTTTGCACCACCGCACGCAACAGCGCGATCACCTGTGCGGAAAGCGCGCCGCGTTCGGCCAGCGCCTCCAACGTCAGCGCCTGGCGCGGGTGCAGGCGCATTTCTAGCATATACTGCGCGCTGACCGGCGGTGTGGCAACGCTGATGCGCGCCGCACGCCCCATCAGCTCCACGCCCAGCTCCAAGAACGGACTATCGGGGCGCAGCGCCGCGCCAACGGTGGAGATCGCGCGTTGCAAGACGCCTTCCAGGTGATAGGTGTCGGCGAACGTGATTTCGGTGGCTTGCAGCTTGCCCAGTCCCCAGCGCGCGCGCACCTGATACGGCCCGTCGATCACGATCTCGGTCACGCGCTTGTCTTGCAACAGCGGTTCGAGTGGTCCGAACGTGAACAGGTTGCGGTACGCCTGCTCGATAACGCGGCGGCGGTCGTCGCGCGTCAGCGTGATTGCCTCGACGGCCAGCACATAGTCCGCGACCTCGGCGATCAAATCGCGGCGTTTGGTCGCGTCGGCAAGCTCCAAGAGGATGTCGGCGCGGTTGGCGGTTTCTTCGGCGAATTGGCGTTCCACCAACTCGCGCAGCGCGTCCAGCGAGTAGCTGGGGCGGCCTGGCCGCCCCGGGATGATGGGGGAGGGGCCGTGCGGCCCGCGTCCGTTGGGTGGCTCTTGACCTGGGGCCATGCGGTTCGCTCCTTGTGATCGCAGTTTTACGCTTAAGGTAGCGTGGGCGCGCGCTTTGTGCAACGCTTTTGCACCGCTGGGAGCGCTGGTTTATACTCCTGCGTGTTTTTTGCACACCTAAGAAAAGAAAATGAGGGTAGGATGAACGTAGTTGTCAGTGGCTCGATTGCCTTTGACTATTTGATGCGTTTCCCTGGACGCTTGCGCGATCACTTCATCGCTCAGGCGCTGGATCATGTGAGCCTCAGCTTTTTGGTCGAAGAGTTGCGGCACGAAAAGGGTGGCTCGGGCGCGAACATTGCTTTCAACTTGGCGCTGCTAGGCGAGCGCCCGACGCTGATGGGCACGGTGGGCAAGGATTTCGACGAGTACCGCGCCTGGCTGGAAAAACACGGCGTAGACACTTCCGCCGTGCGCAGTATTCCCGATGAATACACCGCCTCGTTTTTCTGCAATACGGACGTGGAAAACAACCAGATCGGCTCGTTTTACGCCGGCGCGATGTCCCACGCCAAAGGCTACCGCCTGGTGGACGCGGTCGCCGAACTGCCGGACTTGGTGCTCAATTCCCCCAACGACCCCAAAGCCATGTTGGAGCTGGCCGAAGAGTGCCGCGTGCGCGGTGTGCGCCACTTTTTTGACCCCAGCCAACAGGTGATTTGGCTGGACGCGGACGATCTACGTTACGGCGTGGAGCGTTGCGACCTGCTGATCGTCAATGAATACGAGTGGGACATGGTCGCCAACAAAACCGGCATGAGCCAGGCGGACGTGGCCGGGGCGGGACGTGCGTTGATCGTGACGCGCGGCGAAAACGGCGCGGATATTTACGCGGAGGGCGAAACGTACCACGTTCCGGCCTTTCCGGTGGAAAAAGTCGTTGACCCGACCGGCGTGGGTGACGCCTTCCGCGCGGGACTGATCAAGGGCATGGCCTGTGGCTTCGACTGGCCGTTGAGTGGACGGGTCGGCGCGTTGGCGGCGGCGTATGTGTTGGAGCGGCACGGCACGCAGAACCACCACTACACGCGCCACGAATTCGTGGCGCGCTTCCGCACCGTCTTTGACGATCAGGGCGCGCTGGACGCCTGGCTGTCGTAACATGCCCGCCTATGATGTGCAGCCGCTGCGCGATCCGGCGCCGATTCGCGCGTTTTTGCACCGTGACCCCCCGCTGAGCGCCTACGCGCTGGGCGACCTGGACCCGGCGCTGTGGCCGGAAAGCGCGTTTTGGGGCGCGCGACGCGGCGGCGAGTTGGTCACCGTGACGCTGTTCTATCACGGGCTGACGCCGCCGGTGCTGACCGCATTCGGCGAGGCGGCGGGTTTCCGCGCCACGCTGGAGGCGCTCATGCTGCCCCCTGAGGTCTACGCGCTGTTGCTACCGGAATACGAAGCAGACTTCCGTGCTTTTTACCGGTTGCACAATCCGCACCACGAATGGCGGATGGTGTTGGACGCAGAGCGCTTCGCTCCGCCGCCGTTGGACGGGGTGCAGCGCGTGCTGCCCGAACACGTGGACGCGCTGGAAGTACACCTTGAAATCTCCCGCTGGGGGCCGAAGGTGGCCCGGTCCATCATCCGGGATGCCGCCTGGCTGCGCCGCGAAGCAGGCCGCAGGGGCAAGGCAAAAG
>CAZZNC010000271.1:0-4470 GCA_964655405.1 uncultured Anaerolineaceae bacterium
TTCGCCCAGCGCGATCAGCAAACCGATCTCCTGCGGGCGCAAGAGCGTGCCGGTCTTCAGCACCTGCTGCCCCGCCGACACATTTTCGCCCGCCGGACGCACATTTTTGCCCACTTGCACCGCGCGGTAAACGGCAACGCGCGCGGGCGGTGGTGTTTCTTCGGAGGCGTCCCAGGCGTCGTCCGTGTACTCGACCGGCACGACGGCGTCCGCGCCTTCGGGGAGCGGGGCGCCGGTCATAATGCGCGCTGCTTGTTGTGTGCCTACCGCACACTGCGGGGCGATGCCTGCCGGTATGTCCGCGATCACGGCCAGTGAAACGGGGGTTTGCGCGTCGGCGCGGGCCACATCTGCCGCGTGCACGGCGTAGCCGTCCATGCTGGAAACGGCTGTCGGAGGGAGATTTTCGCGGGCAATGACTTCCTGAGCCAAAATACGCCCCAAAGCCTGTGTGGTTGGGACGTATTCGAGTTCCAATGGGACAACGCGAGCCAAGATACGTGCTTGCACCGTGTCAACGGGCAGCAGGTTGTGCAAGGTCAAGAGTGCACGCCTCCTATGGAGCAGCGAAGGTTAGCGGCAGGTGGCGTCCGGCTTTACACCGAGATCGAACGTCTGTGAAATGACGGGAATGTCGTCCCACCAGCATTTGGCGTCAATGATGATGCCGCCGATGACCGAAGTCACGATACACAGCACCAGGAAACATCCACACCCCAACACCAACCAACGCCCGGGGCCTGCGTTCTCATACGACCCTTCGGGATATTCGTACTCGTCATAAGCCAGGGGCGGTTGTCCGGTATAGGCTTGTTGGGGAGGGGCGCTGCTCCCGGCTGCCGGCGGGTAATTGTTTTGAGAAGAAGGCACGCCGGATTGGGCAGGAGGCGTATACATGCTGGCGGGGGCTGCTGCCGGGTAGTCGGCAGGCGGCGCACCGGAAAGGACGGCGGCTTGCCCTGCGGCTTCCAAGCCCATGCCCGCTGCGGCGCTTTCGTAGGCCAGTGTCACGGTTTCGCCAAGCCCCAGCATGTCGCCGGGTTGCAAGGGGCGTGCACCGGTCAGACGCTGGCCGTTGACGAACGTGCCGTTCGTCGAACCCAAGTCCTCGACCGTGTACCCACCGCCCCCCTGTGTCAGCCGACAGTGATGTCGGCTTACTTCAGGATCATTGATCACAATATCGTTGGTAATGTCACGACCAATCGTGACCACGCCCTTTGACAGCTCATAAATTTGGTTGGGCTGTGGGCCGCGTCGCACAATCAAGCGGAAGCTACTGCCCTGCATGGATCATGCCTCCTCGCGCGCAGGAAGTGGCGGAAATGCACAACCTCGGACGATTTGGAGTATACGGTTATTGCTCGCGGCTGTCAACCTATCTGCGCATACCGTACACCGTATGCACTTGGTGAGGGGCTAATTACTTTTGACGCTTATGCTATACTGAAGGCCAAAATCTCTGGCAACCGTTCGGAGTTCAAGCTGCCGATGACCACCCTTACTGACCAACAGCCACCTTCGCCGATTATGAACTTGCACGATCCCGCGTTGTACATCAACCGCGAACTCAGCATGTTGGAATTCAACTATCGCGTGTTGGAAGAAGCGCTTGATCCGAGCGTGCCGCTCTTGGAACGGGTCAAGTTCCTGGCGATTTTTGCCAACAACCTGGACGAATTCTTCATGATCCGCGTTTCTGGTCTGCGAGAACAAGTGGCGGCGGGGGTGGTGGAAACGCCCGCCGACGGTCTGACGCCTGCGCAGCAACTGGTCGCCATCCGCAAACGCTTGTTGCCGATGTTGGAGCAGCAATACCGTTGCTATTATGAGGACATCTTGCCGCAGTTGCGCGCTTATGGGGTGGAGGTGTTGCCTTACGGCCAGCTCGAACCGGCGCACCAACAGGCGCTCCAACGCTACTTCGACAGCCAGATCTTTCCGGTGCTCACCCCCCTGGCCGTAGACCCTGGGCGTCCCTTCCCTCATATTTCCAATTTGAGCCTCAATCTGGCGGTGTTGTTGCTGGACGAAAGCGGACAACAGCGCTTCGCGCGCGTCAAAGTGCCCCAGAGTTTGCCGCGCATCGTGGCTGTGCACGCGATCATGGACGAGCAGGCCGCCGAAGACGAACAGCAACTTTTCGTACTGCTGGAAGAGATCATCGCGGCCAATTTGGAAACGCTCTTCCCGGGGATGCACATCTTGGAAGCGCACCCCTTCCGTGTGACGCGCAATGCCGACATGGAAATCGAGGAAGACGAGGCCTCGGACTTGCTGGAAACCATCGAGGCGGGGGTCCGTCAGCGACGTTTTGGGCACGTGGTGCGGCTGGAAGTGCAGCGCGATATGCCGCCTTTTTTGCTGGAAACGCTGAAGAATTATCTCAACGTCGAGCGTTCGGACATTTACCAATTGCCTACACCGTTGGGCATGAGCCAACTTTTTGAGTTGGCGGACATTGACGCGCCGGAACTCAAATATCCTCCCTATCGTTCCGTGATTCCGCGCGCACTGGCACAAAGTGAAGACATCTTCGCGGTGCTGCGCGAACAAGACGTGCTGCTGCATCACCCTTACGATTCGTTTTGGCCGGTGGTGGCGTTCTTTCGCGCCGCAGCCCACGACCCGCAGGTGCTGGCGATTAAGGCGACGCTCTACCGCGTGGGCAGCAACTCGCCGGTGGTCAATGCGCTGCTGGAAGCGCGCGAAAACGACAAGCAGGTCGCCGTGCTTGTGGAGCTGAAAGCGCGCTTCGACGAGGAAAACAACATCGTTTGGGCGCGCAAGCTGGAAGCACAAGGCGTGCATGTGGTTTACGGGCTTTTGGGGCTAAAGACGCATTGCAAAGTGGCGATGGTAATCCGGCGGGAAGCGGACGGCTTGCGGCGCTATGTGCATTTGAGCACCGGCAACTACAACGCGACCACCGCACGGATCTATACAGACATTGGCTTGCTGACCAGCAATCCGGAGCTGGCCGAAGACGCCAGCGAGCTTTTCAATCGGCTGACCGGTTACGCGCCCGCCGCCCATTACCAAAAATTGCTGGTGGCGCCGGAATATTTGCGCGCGCGTTTCGACCGTTTGATCGTGCGCGAGATTGCACACGCGCGTGCCGGACGCCCCGCGCGCTTGATCTTCAAGATGAATGCCATCGTAGACCCGGCTCTCATTCGTCGTCTCTACGAGGCTTCACGAGCAGGCGTGCGCGTGGATTTGCTGGTGCGGGGGATTTGCTGTTTGCGCCCGGGCATTGAAGAGGTCAGCGACAACATCCGCGTAACGAGCGTGGTGGGGCGCTTCCTGGAACATTCGCGCATTTACTACTTTGCCAACGACGGCCACCCCGAAGTGTATTTGGGCAGTGCCGATTTGATGCCGCGCAACTTGGATCGGCGTGTGGAAACGCTCTTCCTGGTGGAAGATGCGGCGCTCAAGCGGCGTTTGGTGGACGAGATTTTGGCGATCTCGATGCGTGACAACGTCAAAGCGCGCGAATTGCAGCCGGACGGCTCATACCGACGTTTGCATCCTTCCGCCGGCGAAGAAGCACTCAATAGCCAAGTGTGGTTCATGGAACACGAGCGGCGCTCGGGCTTGTTCCGCGACGACGTAGACCGCGAAGAAGAGCCGCCCGACGAGGCTTAGCGCGCGGTGTAAATCCACAGCGTGTGCCCGTCGGTGATCATTTCCATTGTGCCATGCCGGTCGGTGCGATAAAGGGGGCGTCCGGTCAGCGTCTCGACGGCGTGCATCACTTCCGCGTCCGGCAGTCCGGCGCGATTGCCTGCTGCCACACCGACCACGCCGACCTGCGGCCTCACGGCTGCCAGGAACTCAGGTGGGTTGACTGCTGCTTTGCCGTGCGCGGGCAGCTCCAAAACCGTGCTTCCTACGTACCAGCCCGCCGCGAGCATGGTTTCCTCAGCTTCTGCGTTGATCTCCGGCGTCAGCAAGAAGCTCGCTTCTCCGTATCGCACGCGCACGACCATGCCCCCCGTGTTCGCGTCGTCGTCGGACGCAGGGGCGCTTTGCGGATGCAGCACTTCCAGCGTCACCCCGTCGCCGGTTTGCACGCGCGATCCTGCTGTTATCACGTGCACGGGCACGCCCGCGCGTTTCCATGCGGCGAGCAGCGCGGTATAAGCGTCGTTCTTGGCGGCGTGGCCGTTGGTCAAGGCTTGATCCACTTCGTAGCGCGTCAGCAGTGCGGGCAGGGCGTGGATGGCCGAGCGCTTGGGTTGTGTGACGATCACCAGGTTCAGCGTGCGATCCCAGAAGGGGAGGGCGTCGCCCACCGCGCGGCGGAGTGTGTTGGGTGCGGCCCCACCGTCGATTAGGATATGTGCACCGTTGGGCGTTTGCAACAACACAGCGTGCCCTTGCCCCACGTCCAAAAACCACACGTGCAGCTTTCCGTCGGGCTGATGCAGCGCCGCATACCATACCAATACGCTCAACACGGCG
>CAZZNC010000272.1:0-4465 GCA_964655405.1 uncultured Anaerolineaceae bacterium
GCCGGCCCAACGCACTTGGTAGCCCGCGACGTTCTCCGACCAGTGCCACCCCCAGCCGATGAAACGGCGGTCGTCAGGCGTGCCGAGGTCAATGCGATAGGTGCCTTGTGCTGCTTCCGGTGGGCGGCGCGGGGGACACTCCGCCGGATGCCATGCGCTGCGGTAGACGATGGCGTCGCGTTCCACCCAGACCGGACATAGCAGCTCGTCGTGCGCGTTGAAAAAGCCCAAAATTTCCTGAGTGGCGGGTGCGTTTTTGCCGATCAAATCCTCGTGTACCACCACGTAGCCGATGGGCCAATCGTAAATCAAGCGGCGCAGTTCCTCCGCAGCCGTCGCCGGTTCGAGCGGGCGGCGCTGCCCCAACCAGCTCAACAGCGGATCGTCGGTGCGCAGCGACCAATAGTAGATTGCCGGTGTGCGGGTGAAAAAGCCGTTGACCATGCGTTTTTCGTGGATCATGCCGTAAAATTGCGTGACGAGTTGCTCGAATTTGCCGATCCACGTTTCGCCCGAACCGGCGGCAACGGGCACTTCCAACACGATCTCGTTGTCATACGGGGCGCCACGTTCTGCGCCGATGCGCGCGTAAAAGTCGTAGGAAGGCGCAACGGGTTTGATCGGCATGGGGGCGAAGAGCCGCGCGTCCGCGAAGACCAGTACGAGCAGCCCCAACGCCAACCACCGCCGCGCGCGCGCTTTGCGCCACGCGCCCGCCCACGTGCGCCCGACGAAGATCAGCGCAGGGACGAGAAACACCGTGCCGAAGCGGTCTGGACGGCGGAACATGCCCCCCAATAAACTGTGCACCCAGTAGTACGGCATCCGCACCTCGTGACCGCTTAGCGTGATCGTTGCTCCGGCGGCCAAAACCAGCGGCGGGAGCGCCAATGCCAGCCAAAACCAGCGCTCACGGTCGCGCAAGCGTCCTCGCAACACGGTTGCGCCGGCCAACGCGCTCAGCAAGAAGGCTGGCACGATCAATGCTCCCAACGTGATCGGGTCGGTGCCTGGAGCGTCGCGCCAGAAAAAGCCGCGCGGAAAGGGGATGCTATGCGTGCCTTCCGGCGTGGCGGGGGCGAGCGTACTGCGGTCAAAGGCCAGCACGTAGGAAAGCGGCCCTGCGAACCACCCCAACACGGCGGCAATCAGCACGGCCAGCGTCCCCAGCCCTACCAGGCGGCGGCGTGCGCGGCGGTCGGCGCGCAGCAACGTCAGCACACCGTAAGGCAGCAGCACCAACACCGCATACATCGGATATTGGTAGTCGGTGAGCAACATGCCATAAAAGACAAGCCCCATGCCCATTGCGTCCGCCAATCCGCGCCACGTCCATTTTCCGGCTTGCGTCACGTGCCGAGCGAGCACGCCCCACACCAGCAACGCGGTCGGCAGCCAAAAGAAACTCAGATAGTTGAGGTGCGTCATATATACGGCGCGGAAAAGCGAATAGGTCAGCTCGAAAAGCGCTCCGCTCACCAGCGCCAACCCGCGCGGCACGTCGTGCCAGCGCAACAGCAGAAAGAGCGCGTACCCGTCCAGTGCCAGCCCGAGCACAAAAACAACGTCTATGGCTACCAACGTCCCCGCCCAGGGTTCGACCAGCGCCCACACCGGAAACCAGAGCGGAACGAGCGTGTGATAGGCCAGGTTGTGCATGTGTGGGAAAAGGACGTAGTTTGTTTCGTAGACCTGCACGCCCGGGGTGCTCAGCGCGTGGCGTATCCACCAATAGTTCCAGTGGAAATGGAAATAGTCGTTGAGCCGTGCCCCGCCAACGTGCGTGCGCGCGTGGAAAAGCAGCCAATAGAGCATGAGGCAGGCGAGCAGAACGTAAAACGCGAAGACGACAGTTTGCCGGAAGAGCCAACGGGCGCGCGTTTTCATCAAGAGCGGGCCTCCTTAGGGAGTGGGGGGCGGCGCGATGCGTGTTTCGATGATGCGCACCGCTCCTGCCTGGCGCAACGCTTGCTGGACGGGCAATACCCGGGCGGGTGAGACAAGCGTGATCATGTTGCCGCCGCGTCCGCCGCCGGAAAGTTTCGCGCCCAGCGCGCCCGCTTGCCGTGCCGCCGTGCAAAGCTGTTCCAGCACCGGAGAAGAAACGTCCAACGTGCGCAGCGCTTCGTGGTTGGCGTTCATCAGCGGGCCGAGCGCGGCGATCTCACCGGCTTCGATGGCGGCGCGTGCCTGGCGGGCGATCTGCCCGATGCGCTCAAAGGTCGCGCCGATGCGTTCGGGCGCGGCTTCGTACAGCGTGCGCACGTCGGCGACGGCTTCGCGGGTGGGGCTGGGGTGTCCGCTGTCCGCTACCAGCAACGTGAACGGGCGCGCGATGGTAAAGGGGCGGGGGGGCGTGCCGCGCACAAAGTAGACCGGCTGCTCGTAGACGATGACGGTGTTGTCTATGCCGCTGGGCGTGCCGTGATGCCGCTTTTCCACTTCGTAAACCAGCGCGTTGAGCGGCTCGCGCGCAAAGGGGCGACCGAGCGCCTGTCCCAGTGTGCGTATGATCGCCGTTGCCAGAGCCGCGCCGCTGCCCAAGCCGCTGGCGATGGGAATGGTCGAGCGCACGGTCAGCGTCAGATCGGGGATGGGGGCGTCCAGTGCGCGCAAGGCCAGTTGCGCAGGATAGATCAGCGCGTTGAACCAAGGCATGGCGGTGTCGGTTTCCTGGGTGACGCGCAACCGTTGCCCCACGTCCAGCGCGTGCAGCACCAAGCCCGTGCCGGATGCGGCAGGACGTGCTTCCACGACGGTACGCACGGCGGCCAGCGGGACGGCGATGGCCGGTTGCCCGTAGACGACGGCGTGCTCTCCGAAAATGATCACTTTGCCCGGGGCGGATGTGCTTGCGTGGACGACGGACATGGCGCGCCTCAGGAAAGATACAGAATCGCGCCTGCGGTCAGCGCCCACAACACCAAGTCCAGCATCAGCGGCTTGTCCTTCAGCACGAGTTCGTCCGGCGCGCTACCTTCGCCTCGCACGTG
Source organism: uncultured Anaerolineaceae bacterium (assembly GCA_964655405.1). Classification (GTDB taxonomy): domain Bacteria; phylum Chloroflexota; class Anaerolineae; order Aggregatilineales; family Aggregatilineaceae; genus JALSSH01. The sequence goes on from CAZZNC010000272.1 coordinate 2,994, forward strand.
GATCAGGTACAGGTAGCGGAAAATGCCGTAGATCACAAACGGGATGGTGAGCATCATGCGGTGGCCGTTGGAGCGGATGGTATCGGCTTCGATGGTGTAGAGCATATAGGTGATCACGCTGCCGGTGGTGACCATGCGCAACATATCGTTGAGCAGCGGCAAGTTGTAATCCTTGTACGCAGCGCGCACGTGGTCGGCGTTTTCTGCCAGCATGACCAGCTCTTGCCGTCGTTTGCCGATGGCGAGGAAGAGCGCCAACAGACCCGCGCTGCCGTAAAGCCAGGGCGAAAAGCTGGACACGTCAATGACGACGATGCCCGCCACCACGCGCAAGATGAAGCCGCCCGCAATGGCGAAAACGTCCAGGATGACCACGTTCTTCAGCCAAAACGAGTAGGCGATGTGCAAGGCCAGATAGCCGAGCAGCACGAGCGTCAGCGCGGGCGTGAGCAGCAAACTGGTGCCCAACGCAAAAATCGGCAAAATCACCGCTGCCACGATGGCCCAAGAAACCGGCAGTTGACCGGCGGGCAGGGGACGGTTGCGTTTGCGCGGATGCAACCGGTCGCGTTCGATGTCCACCACGTCGTTGATCAGGTAGATGGTGCTGGAGGTGAGGCACAGCAAAAAAAACGTCGCCAACACGCGCGCAAACGGTGCCGGATGCAGCAATTGCTGGTCGAACATGATGCCGGCAAAGACAAAGCCGTTTTTCGTCCACTGGTGCGGGCGCATGGTGCGGATCAAACCGCGCACAGGCGCGGGAAGCGTGATCCACAAAGACCGGAGGGGCGTCAGAACACCTTCCACGCTAAGCGTCTCCTAAGACTTGCGGTCGGTCGGATATGCGTGCATTATACCAGCCTTGCGCTGCGCGTGTTAAACTGTCAACACATGGGAACAAAAATCGTGCTGGTGGCGTGCGAGGGACTGAAAGCCGATGAGCGAGAAAGTGCGTTTGGACGTGTTGTTGGTGGAGCGCAAGCTCGCGCCGAGCCGTGAAGTCGCGCGCCGTTTGATCATGGCGGGGGAAGTGCGCGTTGATGGTCAGTTGCGCGACAAACCTGGGGCGCGTGTGTCGCGCAGTGTCTCGCTGGACGTGCAGCAGGGGCCGCGTTTTGTCAGTCGCGGCGGAGAAAAGCTCGCGGCGGCGCTGGAGGCGTTTCCTGTGCAGGTGGCGGAGCGCGTTTGCGCGGACGTGGGCGCGAGCACGGGCGGTTTCACCGATTGTTTGTTGCAACACGGCGCGGCGCGCGTTTATGCGCTGGACGTGGGCTATGGGCAGCTTGCCTACCGTTTGCGCCGCGATCCGCGCGTGGTGGTGATGGAGCGCACCAATGCGCGCTATGTGGAAACGTTGCCCGAGCCGGTCGCGTTGTTGGTGGCGGACGTGTCGTTTATTTCGCTGCGTTATCTGTTCCCCGTGTTCCACCGCTGGCTGACGCCCCCTGCCGACGTGATCACGTTGGTTA
>CAZZNC010000273.1:0-4436 GCA_964655405.1 uncultured Anaerolineaceae bacterium
GCAGCCGTACCCCGACAGCTACGCGCTGCTTTTCGGGCTGTCGGCGTTGGCGTTGGGGGTTGCGTCGCTAGGCTTTTGGATGATGCGCGAGCCGGTGGCCGACGACATAGCACCCAGCCGCTCATGGACGGACTATTGGCAGCAAGTGCAAGGAACTATCGTGCACCTCAAGACATTGGTCGGCGTGCAGTTGCTGACCGGCTTCAGCATGATGGCGCTGCCCTTTTATGTAGTTTACGCCACACAGGAACTCGGCGCGCCGAACTCGGCTGTGGGACGCTTTTTGCTGGTGCAAGTGATCGGCGGCGTGCTGGCAAATCTGCTTTGGGCGCGGCTGGTGGATCGCTACGGCAGCCAACGCATGTTGGCAGTTTGTGCCACCCTTTCCACGCTAACGCCCCTTTCGGCCCTTGTGCTCGGGCGCTGGGGCTGGGAGGCGCTGTTGCCGGTGTTCTTCCTGAGCGGGGCGGTGCTCAACGGGCGTGCCGTCGGCTTTCAGAGCGCGCTGCTGGAGCTGGCCCCGCCGGAACGTCGTCCGACGTATGCCGGAGTCAATGCACTCTTGTTGTTGCCGCTGGCGTTGTTGCCGATTATCGCCGGTGCGTTGCTGCGCGTCATTTCCTACGGGACGCTTTTCGGCGTGGTGGCGGTCTGTGTGGCGCTGGGCGGCCTGCTAACCCGCCGCCTGCCGGAGTCCACGCCGAGCATCTGTGCGAGCTTATAAGCTCGACAAAACGCTCCGAATACCGCTTGCGCCGGTTGTGTCCTCGCCGCCCAACCGTGCTACAATACGCGCAAGTTCATCTATTCGATCTGCGCAAAACGGCCCGTTTGTGCATTTAGTCACAAATCGTTCGTGCATTTCAGAGTAGGGCGCTCGTCAACAGCACAAGGAGCAACAATCATGGAATACACCATTCACGGAACTGTCATGCAGGCCCTGGAAGTGAAGTTGAAGCAGGGCGAATCCATGTACACCGAATCCGGCGGCATGGCTTGGATGACCGAAGGCATCGAGATGAAGACCAGCGGCAGAGGGGGCCTGGGCAAATCAATCGGGCGGATGCTTTCTGGCGAGAGCTTTTTCATGACCACTTACACCTGCCGCGTTCCCGAAGGCATGATCACCTTCACGCCGGAAGCGCCGGGGAAAGTCATCCCGCTGAAGCTGCAAGCCGGCCACAGCATGATCTGCCAAAAAGACGCTTTTATGTGCGCCGAAGAAAGCGTGGAACTTTCCATGCACTTCCGCAAGAAGTTGGGCGCAGGGCTTTTCGGCGGCGAGGGCTTCATTTTGCAAAAGCTGACCGGCCCGGGCCTGGCCTTTGTGGAGATCGCCGGTGAGATCGAGATGGTGGAGCTGGCCGCCGGCCAAAAGCTGAAGATCGACCCCGGGCATATCGCCATGTACGAACCGACGTGCAGCTACGACGTGACCATGGTCAAGGGGCTGATGAACTGGATTGGCGGCGGCGAGGGTTTGTTCCTGGCAACAGTGACGGGGCCAGGAAAAGTGTGGCTGCAAACGTTGCCGCTCAGCAACCTGGCGGGCAAGCTCAAGCGCTTCATCGCCAGCTAGCTTCTCGTGTGTATTTCCGCTCGTCAGAGCGGCGCGCCGCCTGGCCGTGCTCTCCGCACGGCCTACGCGCGGCTGTGCCGCGCGTTGCGCGCTGGTCAGCGCGCGGCGGCGCGCAAGCGTTGTCCCCTAGGCGTCCGGCACATCCGCCGGCGGCGTGCTCGCCGGCACCCAACGCGCGTTGAGCACACGCGCCAAGTCGTCCGCTTTGAGCTTGAGATTGATCCCGCGCCGTCCTGCGTTGACCAAAATTTCCTCGTGTTCTTTGGCCGCCTCGTCCAGATACACACCCCAATGCTTATGAGCCAACGCCAATGCCCCGATGCCGCCCTTTTTCAGTCCGGTTGCGGCCTCCACACCGCGCACCGAAGGCATGATGGCCTTCTTTTGCCCGATGGCGCGCGCAAAGTGCTTCAGGTCGAGCGTGCGGTCGGAGGGGATCATCACCAGCGCGTACTCCCCACCCTTGAGCTGCACCACCAGCGTTTTGAACACCTGCGCAGGCGGAAACCCCATCGCCTTTGCCGCGCCGATCCCGTCGGTAATTGTCGGATCGTAGGTCAAGACTTCATAGGCTACGTCTTGCGCTTCCAAAAAACGCATGGCGTTGAGTTTAGGCGCGGCGCTTTCAGCCGCCGTCCCCTGTTTGCTTTTTCGTGGCATCACAAAACCTCCGGTGGCGTTTGTTCGCCCAGATAGCCGATCACGTTGCCGCGCAGATCGAGCAGTGCGTCTCGATCTACCAACCAGCGGCGTTCACCGGCCAGATCGTAGATCACCTGCTCGCGCAGTTCGCCGGTGTGGTTGCCTTCCACATCATACACACGCGAGCCTGTCAGATAGCCCAGCATTTCACCATCTCGATTGTAAATTCCGCGTGTGGACACGGTTCGTCCCCTTTCTCCGCATGAATTCGCTCATCGGCTCGTGACACGCGGCCAGGGTCGGGCACTCCATGATCCCCACATTGGCCGGATGCAATACTACACCCTTCACGCCTAATTATAAGGCAAGTGCATGATGTTCGGGTAAATTCATTCGTCTTGCGCAAACACGCCCCAAACGCGCACCGTGCCGTCCCAGTTGGCGACAGCCAGGCGTGTCCCGTCTGCCGACCAGGCAACGTCCCCCACGAGCGCCATTCCAACGCGCAGCCTACCCAACAAACGCCCTGTTTCCCCCAACCAGAGCCGCACTTGGCCGTCGTAACTGCCAGAAGCTAGCAGCCGCCCGTCCGCCGACCACGCCAGGCCGGTCACGCCCGCCCGATGCGTCAACGTGGCGCGTTGTGCGCCGGTCGCCACGTCCCACAGGTACGCCGTGCCGCTCTCGTCGCCGGAAGCCAGGCGCGTCCCGTCCGGTGACCACGCCAAAGCGCCCACCCAACCACGGTGACCTTCCCACGTGTCGCGCAGGGTGCCGCTTTCCACGTCCCAAAGTTGCACGACCTGCCACGCGCCAACGGCCAGAGTGCGCCCGTCCGGTGACCAGGCCAGCGCGCGCACGTTGTTGGCATCCCCGTCCCACGTCGCCAGCAGCTCGCCGCTTTCCGCGTCCCACAGGCGCACGGTGTCGTCGTCTCCGCCGGAAGCCAAGCGCGTCCCGTCCGGTGACCACGCCAAAGCGTGCACCACGTCCGTATGTTCGTCCAACGTCATCAGCAGCTCGCCGTTTTCCGCGTCCCAAAGCTGCACGGTGTTGCGGTCGTTCGCCACCGCCACACGCCGCCCATCCGCTGACCAGGCCAGCGCGTAAACCTCCAGGGAGTTGAGCGTTGTCGGCTCTTCTCCCAAAAGCGTCGGTTGCGCTTGCGGCGCAGCTTCCCAAATCTGCACAAGCCCTTCGCGGTGGCCGGAAACCAGGCGCGTCCCGTCCGGTGACCACGCCACGCGGAGCGCGTCCGGCGCGTAGCCGCCCAGCGCGGCGACCTGCGTCCCTTCCGGCGCTGCCCAAAGCCGCACCTCGGTTTGTCCTCTATAGGATGAAGCCAACGTGCGCCCGTCTGCTGACCAGGTTAGCCCGTTGAGGTGCCACACCTGCGCTTTCCACATAGCGACTTCGGCCCACGTCTCCGCGTCCCACAGCCACACACGTCCGGACCAGTCGCCCGCGGCCAGAGTGCGCCCGTCCGGTGACCACACCACGCGCGTAACGCTCGCCATCGGCAGCTCAAAGGCGGCGATTTCCGCGCCGTCTTCCACCTGCCACACCCGCACATGGTGATCCTTGCCACCGGCGGCGAGGGCGTGCCCGTCCGGTGACCACGCCAGCGTCCATAGCTCATCCTCGCTGCCTTCCAATGCACGCAGCAAGGCGCCGCTTTGCGCGTCCCAAATGTAAAGTTGCCCCTCCGTTCCGCCGGAAGCCAAGTGTGCCCCGTCCGGTGACCAGGCCACGCCGCTATACACATCAGACGACACCGCGTCGAGCGCGCGCAATGGCGCGCCACGTTGCACGTCCCACAGCTGCACCAAACCGTCTTCGTTGACGGTTGCCATCTGTGCGCCGTCCGGCGACCACGCCAACGCGCCGATCTCTGCGCCGTGCCCGCGCGTTGCGCTGAGCAGCCGTCCCGTCGCCACCTCGAGCACGCCCACACGGTCGCGCACGGCCAGCGCCAGATAGCGTCCGTCCGGCGACCACGCCCCATCGTATGGCGGGTAGTCTCCCCAAGCCAACAAGCGCGGCTCGGCGCTCCAGTCTTGCGCGTCATAGAGCCACGCACCAACCGATGCCACCACCGCCAGGCGCTCTCCCGTCGGTGACCAAAGCACGTCGCCTGCCCAGCCGCGCCCCAGACGCACTAGCTCGGTGAGGCGGTTGGCGTTTTCCGGCGTGATCGGCTCCAAAGTAGGGGCGT
>CAZZNC010000274.1:0-4409 GCA_964655405.1 uncultured Anaerolineaceae bacterium
GCGGTGGAAGAACACGGGTTGGGCGAGCGCGTCCACTTTACCGGCTTCGTGGCAGACGAGGACCTGCCCGCGCTCTACTCCGGCGCGCGCTGTCTGGCCTATCCGTCGCTTTACGAGGGGATCGGCCTGCCCGTGTTGGAGGCGATGGCTTGCGGCGTGCCGGTGGTCACCTCCAACGTCTCGTCGCTGCCAGAAGTAGCCGCAGACGCCGCGCTGCAAATTGACCCGTATAATGTAGAAGAGCTGGCCGAGGCGTTGCGCCGCCTTTTGACCGATGAGACGCTGCGCGCAGAACTGATCGCGCGCGGGGTTGCGCAAGCCGCCCGCTACACCTGGCAGGACGCCGCGCGGCTGTTGCGCCAGGTGTACGACCGGCTGCTGAAAGGTTCGTGAGCCGTATTTGCATCCACACTGAGGGGGGCATCATGTCCAAGAAACGCCGAGCACCCAACCCCAACAAGCCCGTTTTCATCTTCGATTCGCACGGGGAATGGCACGCCACCAAAATCGGCAACGCCGTTTACGACACGCGCGGTGAATACGTGGCCTATCTGGAGGGGGAGGACGTTTACAAACGCGATGGCGAATGGATCGGGCGGCTGAGCCGCGACGGGCGCATTTTGCGCAAACGCACCGAAATTCGCCGCGAGCTGCACCCAAACCCGCCGCCGCGTCCGCCCAAGCCGGAACGCTTGCCTCCGCGCGCGCCGCTGCCACCTATGACGGCGGAGCTGAACTTTAGCACAATAGACGTGCTGGACGAAGACCCACAAATCTTCAAGCGCATCTCGGATTTGCGTCCGGATATGGACTGAGCGCCCCGCCCATGAGCGATGTTCTGCCCGACCTGAGTTCCGGAGCGCAACGCTCCAACCTGCTGGCGCTGCTCAACAAAAGCGGCGCGCGGCGTGTCTTGCGCGCGCCCGCGCCGGATTTGGGGCTGGCCGACCACCTGCCCTACCCCTTCTTGGCGATTGTGGGGCAGGTGGAAATGCGCACCGCACTCCTGCTCACCGTGATCAATCCGGCGGTGGGCGGCGTGTTGCTGATCGGGCCGCGCGGCACGGGCAAAACCACCGCCGTCCGCAGCCTGACCGATCTGCTGCCCTACAACGAGATTGTGGACGAGGACGCCGCCGACGAGGACGGCCATCCGCGCGTGCGCTACGAGCCGGTAAAGCTGGTGGAACTGCCGCTCAACGCGCGCTTGGAGGACGTGGTCGGCGGCATCAACGAGCGCATCGCCGTACAGCAAGGGCGCGTGCGGTTGGAGCGGGGCATTTTGGCGCGCGCCGACCAAAACTTGCTCTACATTGACGAAGTTAACTTGCTGGACGATCTCATCGTAGACGCAATTTTGGACGCGGCGGCGCAGGGCAGCTACACCGTGCGGCGCGGCGCGATGGCCGGCACGTTCCGCTCGCGCTTTGTGCTGATCGGCTCGATGAATCCGGAAGAAGGCCATTTGCGCCCGCAGATTTTGGATCGCTTCGGGCTGCGCGTGCCGGTGCAGGGGCTGCAAGACCCCGCCGAGCGGTTGGAGGTGTATCGCCGTGTGCGCCGCTATCAGCAAAACAAGCGCGCCTTCCTCAACGAATGGGCCGAGCTGAGCGCCCAGGCCCGCGAGGAGATCATCTTGGCGCGCGAGCTGCTGAAGGAAACCGAGCTGAGCGACGAGGCGGTGGAGGTGGGCTTGCACCTGGTGGGCGCGCTGGGCATTGACTCGCACCGCGCCGAGTATGCCATGTTCGAGGCAGCGCGCGCCCACGCCGCCGCCGACGGGCGCGACTTGGCGGACGTGGAAGACGTGCGCGCGGTGGCGCCGATGGCTTTGCGCCAGCGCCGTAGCGCGTTCATGGAGCAGTTTTTCCGCCAACAGATGGCCGAAGATGCCGCCATCCTGGAGCACATCGACGCGCTGTTGGAGGAACGCACACGCGGGCGGAAACGCTGAGCAGGCGCGGGGCGAGGATGTGCGGGGGTTTCGCCCCCGCGCCCCCAGCAGGGGACGCCGTCCCCTGCACCTCCCGCGAGCCGCGCTGACGCGCGCCTCGCGGCGCTGGCGCTCGCCGCCGGTGTACTATCGCCGCAAAGGAACGTTTGTCGTGTTTGACGGCGCGTGCCGCGCCGTCAAACAAAGTAAAGTTTTTTGCCAAGCTTTTTTTCCTAAAAAAGCGGCGGGGTGTGGGGCAGCGCCCCACGAAACATTGCGAAACGCGGAGGCTTGCGTATGAGCAGAGGGCGCAGCATTGGGACGCTGCTGGCGCTGGCGGGGATGCTGGTGGCCTATCACGGTCCCTGGTACACGCACATGACGGCGGGCTTCACCATGCACGCCTACGACCTGGCCGAATGGGCGAGCCTGCATCCGGCGGTGCGTGCGGACGCGCCCTGGTTGCGCACGAGCTTGTTTCTGCGGCTGGGCTGGTGGGCGGTGGTGGCGGGCGTGGCGCTGGCCGCCAACGCTTTCCCCGACCCACGCGCGCGATGGACGCTGCGGGCGCTGGCGCTGGGGTTGGCGCTGCGCTTTGTGCCGCCCAAGGAGTTTTTCAGCGGGGCGAGCGATGATGCCAATTACCGGCAGATGGCCGCGCTTTTCGTGCTGAGCGTGCTCAGTTGCGCGGGCGCGTGGGCGTTGGAACGCGCGAGGGGGCGCGTGCAGCGCGCCGCGTGGCTAGGCGTGTTGGCGGTGGGCGTCGGCGTGGGCTGGTGGGGACTGGCGCGCGCGGGCGAACTCCTTTACAATTTTCAGATTGATGTACAGATCGGCTGGGGAGCTTTCGGGTACAGTGTGGCGGCGATGTTGGGCGTGCTGGCGGCGGTCTGGCCACGCGGGGGAATAAAAAAAGGCGGCTGACAGTCGTCAATCGCCTTTTTCAGAAGTCCCAATAGCGTCGGTGATGCGACGGCAAACGCTCAGTTGCCGGCTTCCTTCAGCAAGTCGTCAATATAGGACACCGCGTCGCCCACCGTGATGATCTTCTGCACGTCGTCGTCCGAAATTTTGTCTTGAATCTGGAACTCGTCCTCAAAGCCCATGATCAACTCGACCAGATCGAGCGAGTCGGCTTCCAGGTCGTCGCGGAAATTGGCGTCCAGCTTCACTTCGTCTTCCTCGCGCCCAAGCACCTCGACGATGACGCCGGTCACGCGCTTCAAAATGTCTTTTTGGGAATCGGTCAAATTGTTCGGGTCCAACGGTGTATCAGACATGCTAGATTTCCTCCATAGAATGGTCATGGCCTGTCCCGCCATCACAGGGTGGACCACGCCGTAATGAGCAACGTAGGGCTATTTTACCGCAGGTAAGCAGCGCTAAACAAGGCACGTCCGCATAGCGCGGGCTGCCGCACACTACAAAACAAAGGAACACCGGCTCATGACGAAAGTTACGCCCGCTCCACAAACCGAACGCCGCAAAGCCGACCACATCCGCATCAACTTGGAAGAAGACGTGCAGTTTCCGCGCCTGACCACCGGTCTGGAACGTTGGCGCTTCATGCACCAGGCGCTGCCGGAGCTGGACTTTGCGGCCATTGACACCCGCGTACAGGTCTTCGGCAAGACGTTGGCCGCCCCGCTGCTGATCTCTTCCATGACCGGAGGCACAGCACAAGCACAAGCGATCAACCACGCGCTGGCACAAGCGGCCCAAACCGTTGGGATTGCGATGGGGATCGGTTCGCAGCGCGCCATGCTCGAAGATCCGTACTTGGCCCCCACCTTCCAGGTGCGCGACGTGGCGCCGGATATTTTGCTGCTAGCGAACCTGGGCGCGGTGCAACTGAACTACAGTTACGGCGTGGACGCCTGTCGGCGCGCGGTGGAGCAGATCCAAGCCGACGCGCTGATCTTGCATCTGAACCCGCTGCAAGAAGCCTTGCAGCCGGAGGGGGACGGGAATTTTGCGGAGTTGCTGGGCAAAATCGAGGCGGTGTGTGTGGCGCTGGACGTGCCAGTGATCGCCAAAGAGGTCGGCTGGGGCATTTCACCGCGCGCGGCGCGTCAGTTGGCCGACGCAGGCGTGGCGGCGATTGACGTGGCAGGCGCGGGCGGCACATCGTGGAGCGCTGTCGAAAGCCACCGCACAAACAACGCGCAACAACGCCAAGTGGCGCTGGCCTTTGCGGACTGGGGCATCCCAACCGCCGAAAGCATCCGCCATGTGCGCCAAGCCGCGCCGGAGGTGTTGGTTTTTGCCAGCGGCGGGCTGCGGGACGGGGTAGACGTGGCGAAATGTATTGCGCTGGGCGCGGAACTGGGCGGGCTGGCCGGTCCGTTTTTGCACGCGGCAGTGGTCAGCGCGCAAGCTGTGCAACAGTTGGCCGAAGAGCTGATGATGCAGTTGCGCGTGGCGATGTTTGCAGCGGGCGCGGACAGCGTCGCCGAGCTGCAACGCACGCCGCTTT
>CAZZNC010000275.1:0-4403 GCA_964655405.1 uncultured Anaerolineaceae bacterium
CGTAAAAAAGCGCGTAAGCCAGCACGCCGAACGGCAACGCCCATAGCGTCACCAGCAAGCGCCGCGCCCTGCTCGGACGCAACAGCGCCCACAGGCGCTCGGCCAGCGCCGAAGGGTCGCGCTCCGCTGCTGCTGCGTCCGCGCGCAGCCATGCCGCGTAGGTCAGCGCGCCTACGCCCAGCAACAAATACGTGATCCAGTCCCACGAGTTGGTCGGGCGCAACACGCCGACCGCCAGCGCGCCCCAAAAGAGCGCCAGGCCCGCCTGCCAGGGACGCCGCAGCCCGTACCCCGCGCCCGCGATCTCCGCCAGCGCCCACAGCAGCACCAGCAACGTGATCGGGAACGCGATCATGTGCGCGTGCAGATCGCCGTAGAGAAACGTGAAGTAGGGCATTTCCGCAATCGCGCCGTGTCCGGCCCCGTTGGGCAGCTCCGAGATGATGCGCGTCGGCCCCCAATACCAACGGTGCGTCGCCATCGGCAGCTCGGCGCCCGCCAACACGCGGCTCATGCCGTCGAAAAACGCGCCGACCTGATCCCGCAAGTTGTCCAGCTCATACGCCCAGAGCTTATACAGCGGCGGGTGCTTGGCGTAATCCTGGATATAGGCGTCGGTGCGTTCCTGGGCGGTCTGCGTGACGCGCGCGATCTCGTCCGGCGCGGAAGGGTCGCGCCCGTCGCGGAAGCGCTCGGTTTCCTGCTCGTAAAATTGCTGGTAGAGCGTGCCGCGCTGGGCCTCCGCTTCCTGCAAACGCACCTGGCGATAGAGCGGCTGTTGCGTGTGGCCGCCCAGCTTGGCGACGTTGGTGGCGAAGACGTGCAGCGTGCCCAAATTGCCCAGCACCACCGCCAGCATCAACGCGGCCAGGCCCGCCACCCAGGGGTTGCCGTCGGGCAGGCGGAAGCGGCGCGCGCGAGGCCGTCGCGAGCGGTCAGCCGCAGGCTGGTCGTGAGCGGTGGCCGACGTGCGCGCCGCGTCTGGCGAGCGAGCGATGCCCTGCGTGGCGGGCTCCACCGCCCCGGGGCGCGCGTAGCGCAAACGCGCCCAGTTGTAAGCCACGCTGAAAACGCCCATGCCGGTCATGCTGTAGAGCATCGGCAGGATCAAGTTGTAGGCCAGCGAGGGACGCACCCCCAGCAGTTTCACCGGCGCGCCCACGATCACATAGCCGAAGTAGTAATAGTTGATGTAGCCCTTGGCGTACCAGGGGTCAATGGGCGGGAAGATACTCGAACGCAGCACCGCGTTGAAGTAAGCGAAGTCCATCGGCTTTTCGCCGCCAAAGGCGTTGTGCCACAGGTCGGGGTTGCCCAGCCGCACGCCGATAAACACCACATAGAGCGCCAGGGCCAGCGCCTCGGTCGCCAGCAAGTGCCGCCCGTTGTGCCGCACATACGCGCGCAGCGCGCCGCGCAACCGCCACGCCACCGCCCCGCTCAGCGCCAGCAGCGCCAGCACGAGCAGCGCCAACCCGCCCCGCGACCAGGTGGACAGCCCCAGCGTCCCGCCGACCCAGGCCAGCCACGCGACCAACACCCACGCGGCGATCTTAGCCGCCGGAAAGCCGCGGTCCGGCAGCGCAGGGAACGCCGCAAACAGCAGCGGCCACAGCCCCCAGCCCACCAGCACGGTCAGCAGCCACCAGGCGACCACCGCCAGCGGTTGACTGCGGTTCAGCAGCGCGCCCGTGTCAAAAAGCGCCGACCACGTGCCGCCCGCCCGTTGTTCCGCCCACTGCGCATCGGTGAAGTGCAGCAGCGTCGGCGCCTGGGAGGCTTGCTTGGCGCCCCACGTGACAATCGTCACCGGCTCGGGATCGGCTGCGTAAGCGGCAATCGCCGTGCCCACCGGACGCAGCGGCACGCCTTCCAGGATGGCGCGCGTGTTCTCCGCCGAGTAGGCGTTCGTCTTGCGGAAGACAAAGACGGTCGGGTGGTCGTAAACGTGGAAGGCCTCTTCAGCTTCCCAATGCTCGTTGAGCCAGTCCGGCAGGCCGTCGGTGGGCAAAATCTGGTCGCGCAAGCCCAGCGGCCCCAGCTTGGGATACGCCTGGAAGGTGCGCACCAGCTCAAAGCCCAAACGTCCGTCGAAAAGCGCGTCGTAGTAGCGCAAGGTCATCGGCCAGCGCCAGGGGATGCGCGAAAGCGCGTCGTAAAAACGGTTGCTGGTGATGACGATGTAGTCCGCCTGGTCGAGCGCGTTTTGCATCGCGTGCTGTTTTTGCGCGTTGTCCTCGGCCACCAACCACAGCTTCAGACCCTGATAGTAGCCGATGTACATATTGGCCGCCGCGCAGTCATACGTGGAAAGGCCGGAGGGCAAATCGTCGCGGTAAACCACGTCGTCCGGCAGCGGACAGGTCGGCCAGGGCACCGGGTCGTCCCAATCGCCCTCCCACGCAATCACGGGGCCGGAGGTGTAAACGGGGTCGAGTGCCTCCACCGCCAGGATCGCCTGCTCACCAGCGCGCACGCGCAGCGGCTCGTCGAACGTCACCACGCGCGGCGGGCCGAGCGGGTTTGCCCCCTCGGCAAAGTCCGCGCTCAGCGTGGCGCTGACCTGCGCCCCGTCCGCCCCCGTGAGCGTGAAGCGCACCGTTTCGGCGTCCGCGTCGCGCAGCGGGTCGCCCAGGTGCGGAATTTCAATTTGGCGGATGACGCCATCGATCGGCACGGCCAGGGGGATCGTGTCCGCCCCGCCGACCGTCCAGTGCGTGGGCGTGTCCGGAATGTCGTTGCCGTGCCCCGTCAGGAGCGGCTGAAGGTCAAAATTCAGGTCGTAGGTGATGGACGCGTCGTCCGCTGTGGTGCGCAAAAGCACGGTCACGTCGTTGAGCGCACCGACAAAAGGCGTGGTCATCTCGCGTATGAGCATCACGGGGCCGCCGTCGGTCGCGGTGACCTCCAGGATGTAGTTGTCCACCCCGTTTTCGCCGCGCGGCAGCGGGAGCGGCTCGGGCGGTTGCAGCTCGTAGGCCTGCCCGTAGGGATTTTCCGCGTCGTTCAGGTCGCGTTCCAACGTGGCTTCAAAAACGAGCTGTCGCCCCAGCGCCGGATCGTCGTGGAAGAGACGCACGCGCACGGTTTCCGGTTCAGCGTCGCGCGCAGGGTCGCTCAGTTGGTTGAAGCGCACGCCTTCGAGCAGCGCGTCGGCAGTCAGCGTGAAGCCGATCTCGGTCGTCTCGCCTTGCGCCAGGTGGAAAACGCGCGGTGGCGCAGCAATTTGCCCCCGCCCGACGTTGATCATCTGGCGCGTGCCGTCGTCCCCTTCCACCCACACGCCGAAATCGCCCGGCACGAACTCCTGAAACCAGCGCGAGGCGGCCACGCGCGTCAGTTGGTGGCGCTCGATGGTGTGGAACGCAAAGCCGTACCAGGCCGTGGCGAGCAGGACAAGGCCGGTTATGAGCATTTGCGGCGCGCCGCCGTGCGCTTTCAGCGCACCCAAAGCGGCGGAGCCGCTTTGCGCCGCGCGGAGCGCGGGGCGGGCGGCGCGCCGCCGCGCAGCGTCCACCCACGCGAGCAGTCCCCACGCCGCCAGCACGCTCAGCGTGGGGTAAATGGGCAGGAAGTAGCGCATGGTCGTCACCCAGCGCCCACCCAGCCAGCCGAAGGCCACCAGCACCCACGCGAACAAGATCGCGTGCCGTGTCCAGCGCCGACGCGCGCGCAGCATCGCCAGCCCCGCCGCCGCCCAGGCGATCCACGCGGTCAGCCCCAAGGGGATGCCCATGCCCCAGAGCACGATATTTCGCCAGGGGAAAAAGTACGGCGTGCGCCCCGCCCACTGATGGTTGGGAGGCGCGTCCCAGTTGCCGGAGGTGAGGTAGGCGGCTTCGGAAATGTCCTCACGCCAGCCCGGGTTAAACTTCAAGCCGAAGATGCCGGGGCCTGCGAAGGCGTGCGGTTGCAGCAAGCGGAACACCACAAACGACGCCAGCCCCGCCACCACCACGCCGGTCATGGCATAAGCGACCACGCGCCCGCGCAAAGCCCGATGCAAGCACCCGTCCAGCGCGGGCAGCGCGCGCAGCGCCGCCACCAACACGATCACGCCCGCCAGCGGCGCCACGTTGACACGGCTCGCCACCGCGCCGCCCAGCGCCACGCCGAAAAGCGCGTAGTCGCTCAGCTCGGAAACGTCCGCCAACAGCAGCGCGACGGCGCTCAGCGCCACGAAGAGCGCCGCCCAGGGGGCCAGCGCGCCCAGCGCGTAGCCCGTAGCCAGCGCCAGCCACACGCCGCCCAGCGCGCCCAGCGCCAGCGACGGCTGCCGCGCGGGGGCGATGCCCAGCCCGTGCCGCCGCACCACGTCCGCCACCTGAAAAACGACCAGCACGGCCAGCCCGTAAAGCAGGCTCACCGCGCCCAACGAGAGCATCCCGCCCGTCAGCGCGAAG
>CAZZNC010000276.1:0-4395 GCA_964655405.1 uncultured Anaerolineaceae bacterium
ACTGCGGCGCCTGCACCGCCCACTGCGGCGCCGTCGTCTGGGTCTGGCGGCAATGGCAACTCCAATTCAGCGGCGGCAGCGCCTCCACCGGCTGCGCCGTCGGGAGGGGAGCCGGCTGTCTGGGTGCCCCCTGCCAACCCCGACCGAGGGTGTGCCGGTGCGTTGTTGAATACCGGCGATGTCTTCGCGGTGAACGGGCAAGGGGCTGCGGCGGTTGTCGATGGCCGCTTGGTGTCTGTGAATGGGGCACCGCTGACCGTTTCCCCATCCAGCCAGTTTGGGATGCATCCGAACTTGTGCTACGGCGGGGTGGGGTGGTCACCGAACGGGCGCTTTTTAGCGCTTTTGGTCGGTGCGTTTGCTCCGTATGACTTCAACGGCATTGACACGGGCGTTTGGGTCTACGACACGGCAACGGGCCAAAGCTGGCAAGTGCTCCGCAACGTCTACGAGGGGCAGGGCGGCGGGGCGCTTGGCGAACAACGGCGCGCGTTGCGTGTGCGGTGGTCGCCTACGAGCGCGGCGCTGCTGGTTGCTGTCGAAACAGGGTACGGTTTGGGGACGGCAGTGGTTTCTGTGAACGCTGACGCCAATATCCCGCCTGTCATATTGCCCTATGCGGACGCCACTTGGACGCTGGACGGGGCGGCACTGATCGTCAGCGGGCCGGTTTCGGGCGGGGCGAGCGTGGTCGGGCGTGTCGAGATGGGCAGTTGGGCATATACCGAATATCAGAACCAGCAGACCAACGGCCTGACGATGCGCGGAACAGCGCAGTTGCCGGACGGTCGGCTTGCGTTTCTGGCGTCGGTGGCCGGACAGGAAAGCTACGCGCTGTATGTGGCACCGGCGGCGTTGGGCGCAGCCGGAACCGCGCTTTCCGGACCGACTTATGGGGCGTTTGTCGCGGCAGATTGGGACGCCGGACGAAGCGCGGTGCTGGTGACGACCACCGGCGGCAGTTGGGTGGCTTATACGAACGGCGCTGTCCAAACAAGCGGCATGGCAAACGGCGCGCTGAGCGGCGCTTTTTGGCGCAACTAGCCGGCAAATTTGCCGCGTTGATCCTGTGTGCACGTTGCGGCGGCGCGCACGTCGTCCGCCGACTCGCCACTTTCGCGGCGGTCGGCGACCTCGCGCGCGCCGCCTGGACGCATGAGCGCGGGGGGAAAAACGTTGCCATGCACGGCCCGAATGTGTCACAATCAGAGCGGACACAGACGAACATCACCGAAGACGGAGTGAAGTTATGGGTATAGGAAGAACCTTACGGCGCGCACAGTGGGCGCTGATTGGGCTGGGGCTGGCAGCGGACGCCGCACAGGACACGCCCGATTTGTCCGCCGAGGAACGCCCGCAATTTTGGTACGGCGGGCAGGCGGTGATCGAAGGCGTGATGATGCGCGGGCAGTATGTGGCGGCGGTCTCCGTGCGCCATCCGGCGGGCGCGATTGTCACGCGCGAAGTGCCGCTCAATGCGGCGCTCTATCGCGGACGGATCGCCCGTTTGCCTTTTGTGCGCGGGCTGGTGCTGCTTTGGGACGCGCTGGGGCTGGGCACGCGCGCGCTGATGTGGTCGGCGGACGTGGCGATGGAAGAAGAAGAGGAGATTGACTTCTCGCTGCAAGGGGCGGCGGGCGCGGGGCTGGTGGTGCTTTCGTTGGCGCTGGGGATCGGGCTGTTTTTTGTGCTGCCCGCGGCCATCTCAGCCGGTATTCAGCATGTGCTGGGCTTCGAGAGCCGCTTGCTGGCAGACGGGATCGAGGGCGTGGTCAAATTGGCGTTGCTGGTCGGCTACATCTGGGCCATCGGGCTGATGCCGGACGTCAAGCGGCTGTACGGCTATCACGGCGCGGAACACAAGACCATCAACGCCTATGAGGACGGCGCGGAGCTGATGCCGGAGATTACGAAAACCTATTCGCTGGAGCATCCGCGCTGCGGCACGGCTTTTTTGCTGACGCTGGTGGTGCTTTCTGTGTTGATCCACATGCTGACCGGTCGCCCCGACAGCTTGCCGCTGTTGCTGCTTTCGCGCGTGGGGTTGATCTTTCCCATCGCGGGCATCGCGTATGAAGTGTTGCGCTTCACGGCGGCGCACGTGGAGCATCCCGTGATCCGTGTGTTGATCAAGCCCAATTTGGCGTTGCAACATTTGACCACGCGCGAGCCGGATCGCTGGATGCGCGCGGTGGGCATCGCGGCTTTGAAGCACGTTTTGGACGCCGAACGCATGGGAGAGCCGTTGCCCGAACCGCGCGTGAGCACCGAAGCCGTGCCGACCGACTAGGCGCGCGACTGGACAGATCGCGGTGAGCGTGTAAAATCGTGCCTCGGCGTCTAATGGTGTTTCCTATGCTGTGAGCGTGCCCTGGTGGGCACGTGTGTATTTTCGTTTGTTGTGTGTGTTTGGAGGAGATTTGCTCATGCCTTTGTCCTGGCGTTTGATCCGGCCTCTTTTGCTGGTTGCGCTGGTTGTGACCCTGGCCTTGCCCGCGATGGCGTGGGCGCAGGACGGCGAGGGGGAAAGCCAACCCGTCGTCATTCAAGGATCGTTGGAATTGGAAGATTTGCTGACCGCGCTGCGCGACGCTTACGTGGCGAGCGCACCGGACGCCGACGTGACCATTGATCCACGTGGTGGAATGCGCAGCGGCTTTGAGGCGCTTTGCAACGGTGATGTGGATATCGTCATGGCGACCGAGCCGATTGGCGACACGCAGATCAAAAACTGTCTCAACCACGAGCAGGATTTCGTCGAGTTGGCGCTGAGCTATGAGGCGGTGACGTTGCTGGCGGCGCCGGAAGCGCAACTGAGCTGCGTGGGCACGGACGCCGTTTACAACGCCTGGCAGCTTGGCGCGCCGGAAAGCGTGAGCTGGGTTGACCTGGGCAGCCCGTTGGAAGACCCCGTCAGCTTCTACGGGCCGGACGCGGACTCAGCGGCCTATTTGTTGTTCCGCAGCCTTGTTCCGGCGGGCGAGTTGCGCGAGGATATCGAAACAGCGCGCGACGTGTCGGACGTGCTGGACGCGGTGACGGCGGAAGGCTCACGCGCTTTCGGGTTCATGTCCCTGGCGCAGTTCCAGACGTTGGAAAGCGACGCGGTCACGCCTTTGCAGTTGCGCAACGCGGACGGCGAGTGCTTTGGCCCCAGTGTGAGCACGCTCGGCGCGCGCACCTATCCCCTGGCACGCACCGATTATCTTTACGTCAACGCGGAAAGCGCCCAGCGTGAGGACGTGCGCGCCTTTTTGCAATTCGTGCTGAACGAAGACGACGGCGTGCGCGCCGTTGCGCCACAGCAAGGTTACACGGTGGCCGACGAGGGTACGTATGCTTTCGGCATCAACAATTTGCTGACCGGCAACACCGGTCGCACTTTCAGCCGCCCGCCTTCGCCTGTGAGCATTTCCACCATGGAAACCGGCTCGCTGACGATCACGGGCTCGTCGCTGATGAACGGCTTGACCCAGGAGCTGCAAGACGAATTCACCGCACGTTTTGCCGTCGCCACCGTGACAACGGACATCACCGGCAACACGCAAGGTTGGCAGGCTTTTTGCAGCGGCGAGGCGGACGTGTTGCAAGCCACCCGTCCCCCGACGGACGAGGAAACCGCGTTGTGCGAAGAGAACGGCATTGACCCTTACGAGTTGGACTTGGGCACACAGGCGTTGGTGATCGCTGTGCCGCAGGCCAACGAGTGGTTGGAGTGCTTGGACGCGGACACGGCAGCAGCTATGTTGCGCGCAGGCACCGAAGAACAACCGGCGGTGACGCGCTGGCACGAGCTGGATACGCACTGGCCGGAAGAGGATTTGCTCTTGGTGGCTCCGCCGATGAAAACCGGCGAAACGGATTTTCTGCTCTATCACCTGATCGGTGATCTGACTTTCCCCGTGCGGCTGGACATGACCGAAAACGGCGATCCGCTGTACCGCGTGGCGGGTGTGGCGAACACGGACAACGGCATCACCTGGCTATGGTGGACAGACTGGCAGCGGAGCGACGCGAAGGTGCATTTGGTGGCGGTGGGCGACGATTGCGTCGCGCCGAACGCGGAAAGCATCGCCGACGGCAGCTATCCGCTCAGCTACAACGTGCGTTACTACGTCAGCCGCGCCTCGTTTGAAAACCCGATGGTGCGCGCTTTCCTGTGGCATCTGTTCGACGAAACGTCGCTCATCCAGTACGAAGAGCAGGGCTACGTGGGCTTGGACGTGCACGCGCTGCGCAACAGCGAGCGCGAGGACGTTTACGATATGCTCGCCGCGTATGAAGAAGCCGCGCAGAATGTGGACAATGCAGACGCCGCAGACGCTGCGGATACTGCGGACAACGCAGACAACGCAGACAATGCCGAAAGCACCGACGACGCGGCTAATGCAGACA
>CAZZNC010000277.1:0-4377 GCA_964655405.1 uncultured Anaerolineaceae bacterium
AAACGCCTCGGTCATGATCGCTACGCGCTTGACCGGTGCAAGATCCACTTCGTCCGCCGAGGGCAAAAGATCGGCTTCGTTGCCGAATACTTGATCGATTTCGGACGGGTCCAAACTGCTCAGGGCATCCACCAACCGTGTTGCGCCCATGTTCTTTTACCTCATAACCCACTGACTTTATCGTGCCGACGAACCTGGCTGCCCACCGGCAACCCGTGACAAACGCCTACATCTATTCTAAAGATCGAACCCCGCTTTGTGAATAGCGTTACGTCAGTAGCGCATAAACGTTGCGTTACATGCGCGTAAATTCCCGTTAATCCAAAAGGGGAAGTTCATGCGTCAACGAAGGGGGATGCGAAAAATTCAGCAGGAGCACCGTTACACCGTCGAAGGTGCGATAGTCCACCACGTAACCCAAGCGTGGAAGCAACCAACGAGAAATCACCGTGTTCTGTGGTTGGAATGGGTCGAAGTCCGGCAACGCCAGCAATTGATGGATGTTCTCGTCCGGCGTGCGGTACAGCACCCAGAAACGCTGTGCCAACGCTTCCGGAGCTACGGGAACCGCCCTTGTCTCGGTGAGCTGGAGCACATGCGCGGACGTGCCTTCAGGCGAAAAGTAGCGGCGAAAAGCCGTCATCGTCACCGCGCGGTCTACCACGAAATAATCATCAGGTTGGTAGGATGCGGCCACATACTGAGCCGCGCCACGCCAATCTTCGCGTTGGTGCTGTTGGTGAGCCAGCGTGTCGGCCACGTTGCCCGCTCCGGTGACGACCACCGCGATCAGTGCCAGCCGCCAGGCTGCACGCGGAGCACTCGCCCAGCCGGAAGCGATCACGAAAGCCAGTGCGGGCAAAATCACCATGAAGTAGCGATCAATGTACATGTTGACGACGGGCGTATTGGAAACGGCAAAGACCAACAGCAACGGCAACATGACCAGCAGCCAATAGCTGTTGGCCGTGCGCAAACGCGGCGTGCGCAGCGCCAATGCCACACCGCCGCCAGCAACAATCAACCCGGGCAGCACATACCAACGCCAGCCGCCAGGATACCCCGCCGTGAGATTCCACAACGTCAGTGCCAGATCGTGCAAGTGGGGAGATTCGCCCCATTGTGGTTCGCGCGGCGTGTAGTTCCACAACATCAAACCCAACCAGATCAACATCGGGAGCGCGGCGAATGCTTGGGCCAACGCCCAGCGTCGCGCAAAATTCCAGCGGCGGCGCAATGCCCAGCCCACCATCAGCGTTTGGACAAACGGCAGCGCCAACAGCGAATAGTGCGTGAAGTAGGCGGCTAAGCTAGCGAGCGCAAAAGCAACCCAATAGCGGCGGCGAGTTTCTCCCCGCCACAACGTCAGAAAAAGATACGAAACGAGCACCGCCAACGCAAAAATCAACGTGTAGGCACGCGCTGTGTGAGAAAGCCAGATGTGGAACGGGTTGAAGGTCAGCCAACCACCTACGACCAAAGCCAGGGTGTCGCTGTGGTACAAACGCCGCGCCACGCCCATCACCAACGCCACACCGAGCACCCCCGCCAACACCGAGGGAAAACGCAACAGAAATTCGTTTCCGGTGGGGAATAGGCGCAGTAACCAAAAGTAGAGCGGCACTTGGTCTATGGTCTTCAGGATGTTGTGCGTGGCGTCCCAAAAGGGCGCTTGGGCGCGGTATTCGGTCATTACCTCGTCCGCCCACAAACTGGGCGTGCCAAGCAGCCATACACGCAGCGCAAAACCCATCAGCAAAAGCGCCATCGCCACCCAGGGAAAAGCCCTCGGATGTGAGATGGCGCTATGGGCCTGGCGTAACTGATATTCGGACACCGTTCATCCCCGTTGGCCCGCGAGCTTGGCGCAGCCGAGGGCATTTATAGATGCGCGCGCTTGCCGGAGCGCTATCCATGCTTCCAGCGAGCGCGTGTGCGGGCTGGGCGCGCCGCCGTGCGCCGTTCGGCGCACCCCAAAGCGGCGGATGCCGCTTTGCGCCGCGCAAAGCGCGGGGCGGGCGGCGCGCCCCCAACGCGCGTTCCCTACCGTGAGCGGACGCGCTCCACCGAGCGGACAAATGCAAACACCATCGGGCGGCGCTGCGTTCGATTGTAGAAGAGCTTGCTCAGCCCATCCTCGATCTTTTTGGTCAAGTTGCCACCCTGGTAACGGGCCACGATGTCTTCGATCAACGCGCGCCCCGCTTCTAGCAACTCGGACGCTTCCCGCAAATATACGAAACCGCGCGAGACAAATTCCGGCGGTTCGGCCAATTCGCCAGTTTCCGCATCGAGCAGCACCAGTACATTGACAAAACCGCTATTTGCCAACACCTCGCGGTCACGCATCACAATTGGTCCCACGTCTCCCACTCCCTTACCGTCCACGAACACGTACCCACCCGGCACACGCTCGCCGATCTTCAGGGAGTCGGACGTGAGCAAAAGTTCTGTGCCGTTTTCGACCACCGCGGTACGTTCTGGCGGAACGCCCAATTCTTGGGCCAAGAGCGCGTGCTGAGTCAGATGACGCAGCTCACCGTGAATGGGAATGAAGAACTTGGGACGGATCAAATTAATCAACAGTCGCAACTCTTCCCGCCGCGCATGTCCGGAAACGTGCACCTGCGCCACCGGATCGTAGATCACCTTAGCGCCCCGCTGAATCAGCTTGTTGATGGTGCGATGTACCATTTCCTCGTTGCCCGGGATGGGGTGCGCGGACATGATCACCGTGTCCCCTTCGCGGATATCCAGTTGGCGATGGCGTCCCCATGCCAACCGCCCCAACACGGCGGACGGTTCGCCTTGCGTGCCGGTTGCCATGATCACGACTTGTTCCGGCGGCATCTTGTTGGCACGTTCCACCGAAACCAGCAAGTCCGCCGGCAGATCTAAATACCCCAGGCGCGTGGCAACTTTGATGTATTCGGTCATGCTATAACCAGCCACCGCCATTTTGCGCCCGTGATTGCGTGCTGCGCGGGCTACTTGCTGAATACGCGAGATCAGCGAGGCAAACGTGGCAACGATGATGCGTCCCTGGGCCTGGCTGAAGACTTCTTCAAAGGCTTGATCCACGACCATTTCGGAAGGGGTCCAGCCTTCGCGGTCGGCGTTGGTGCTGTCTGCCAGCAGCGCCAACACGCCACGTTGGGAAAATTCCGCCAATTTAGCAAAGTCCGGCGGCCAGCCGTCCACGGGCGTATGGTCGAACTTGAAATCGCTGGAATGCACGAGCAACCCAACAGGGGTATTGATCCCCAAGCCAACGCCGTCGGGGATGCTGTGGCAAACGTGGAACGTTTCCACCTCGAACGGCCCCAACTTCAACATGTCCCCTGCCGAAATGACATGCAAAGGGTGTTGGCTGTGGCCGGATTGCTTCATTTTCACTTCCAGCAAGCCTGCTGTGAGCTTTGTCGCGTAAACAGGCGCCGGAATGCTATCCAGCACATGGCCGATAGCGCCGGTGTGATCCTCGTGCCCGTGCGTGACCAAGATGCCGTGAATTTTCAAACCGCGTTCCATCTCGTCCACGACATACTGAAAATCCGGAATGATGTAGTCCACGCCGAGCATGTCGTTTTCAGGGAACATGATGCCGGTATCCACGATCAGGCCGTCCTGACCGTAATTGATCAACATCATATTCTTGCCAATCTCCCCAAAGCCTCCTAAGGGAAGAATGCGCAATGATTTCTTGTGTGACATAGTAGATAAACTCCTCTGGGGACGCCGCGCGTCCCTTCTTCCAATCGTTGTTTTTGCTGATAGCCGACAGATAACACAAACGAAGTCTCGCTAGACTTCGCCCATAGCCTTAGCTTGGATAGTGTCTTGATTGTAACGCAGGACACAAGTGCCGGTCGAGGGTGAGTCTTGCCTGGCCGTGCGGAGAGGTCTACGTTGTGACGAGAAAATCTCAAAGCTCAGCGGACCAGCAGCGTGGGCCTCACTCCTGCATCACCCGCACCGCATACAGCCCGCGCGTGGTACGTTCCAGTTGGAACGACACCTGCGCGCCTTTTTCCAGACGGCGCACACCCTCCCCCAAAATGGCAGAGTAGCGCACTTTCACTTCGCGCCCGTCCGGCAAAAGGATCATGCCTTTTCCACCGAAAATGTCGAAATGTTGCACAATGCCTTGGTAGCGTTTCTGCTTTTCCATACCCAAGCGTACTCCGTTGTGTCGTAACAGCCTGAAAGAAAATTAATTTCCCGCCTCGATCCAAAATATAGTGTTCGCAACGCGCACCGCGAACGTTGCGGATCATAAACGAAAACGTGTGTTTCTGCCAACCCACCCGGTTTCTGGTTTTCGACGCAACATGATTTTCTCACTCATTCAACACCCCTGAAGAAATGTTCCTCATG
>CAZZNC010000278.1:0-4363 GCA_964655405.1 uncultured Anaerolineaceae bacterium
CGTCCACTTCCTGATGCCCAACCACCGTGCGCACCGAGCCGACCTGCCCTTGCACGCCCTGCCCCCATCCTTCAGTGGCGCCGTAACCGGCTTTGCGCACGGCTTCGGCGATGGCGTGCGCGTGTTCGGGGGAAACGATCTGCACGGCCACGAAACGTTGGATCAAGCGGTGCTCCAAGTCCATGCCGATATAGCCACCCATCGCAAAGCCGATGCTGTAAGCGGCCAGGGTCCACGGGTTGGTCAAGTCGCTGACCACCGTGCCCAGCGCCACCGCAAAGATCAGCGATTCGATGGCCGCCAAGAACGCCATGCGCAAACGAAAACCGCGAATCAACATCACCATGCGCAAAGTCACGATGATGTTGCCGACCACGCGCAACGCGAAGATCGCGCCGGCCTTGAGCAAAATAGCCGTATCCACGCTTATCCTCCTGCTGTGCATGTGCTCGCCAACGGGTGGCGGCACGTGCCGCAAAAGACGCGCCTGCACCCAGTGTGCCGGCGGTCACCCCCTTCTGTACCCTGTCGCGCGCACTTGCGCCAGTCGAACGTGCGTTTCATTTTTCGCGCCGCGTGGATCGCAGCCTTTTCGCGGCAGGATCGGCGACAAAAAAAGCGGTTTAGTCCGCATTGGAAAATCGTTGTATTATTGTGTCATCATGCTGTATGCTGGCACGGCATGATCAAGCCGGTGATGGGCCGCCGGCAGCTTGCGAAGGACACAACGTGCCATGAAGTTCAAGGGAGCAGAGAGCCTTGCCTACCTGGATGGTTGTTGAAGACGAGCCGGATATTTACGACGTGCTCCTAGCCATGTTTGAAATTTGGGGCATCGAAGGCGTGGCCTTTGTGGACGGGCCGGATGCAATAGCCTGGATCGAGCAAGTGGATCAAGGGCGTGTGCGCGGGGAGCTGCCGGAGCTGGCGATCCTGGACATTCGTTTGCCGGAAGGCAGCGGGCCGGAGGTGGGTGCACGCTTGCGCGCCAGCCCGATTTTGCACAATATAGCCATTGTGCTGATCACGGCTTTCAGTCTTTCGCCGGAACAAGAGCGGGACAACATCGCGCTGGCGCAAGCCGACCTCTTGCTGTATAAACCCTTGCCTGCCATGCCGGAGCTGCGGAAGCAGTTGGATACCGTGCTGGCGCAGCGCAAACAAGCCAAAGCCAACGGGCGGGGCACCGTGTCGTCTGCCAACAAGCCGCCGTCACACCCCCCCAAACACACCGATACCGGTTCGGAAAGCACGTAGCGCGTTTTGCTCCGACACGTATGCGCAAGTACTTAGGTTGTGTGCGGGCATCAAGGCCCGAAGCGAGAGTGAGCGACCATGCAAAATATCAACCCAGCACGCACAGTCAGCCGTCGAGGGCGCTTTTATGTAACCCTGGGGGCGTTGGGGTTTTTCGCCGGCCTGATGATGGTGGCCCTGGCGGTGTTGTTCCAATTCATGCCCCTGTGGGAATCCGCCTGGTTCGGCGTCGTGAAGATCGGGTTAGGGATTGTAGGCGCCGTGCTGGCCGTTGTAGGGCTGGGGTCCGTGGTGCGCGGGATGGGACTAAAAAAGGACAACCTGAAGGCTTTCGCCGTCGGCGAGGCGCTTAAACAATCGCTCGACGGGCGCTACACGTATTTGCGCAACGTCAGCATACGCGGCGTGGGCTACATTGACGCGGTGTTGGTGGGACCACCCGGGGCGCTGGTCTTCCGCATCGTGGATTACACAGGCTCGTGGCGCAACGAGCGCGCCAACTGGCTCACTGTTCGGCGCAAAAAGATGCGTCAGGCGCGCACCAACCCTACGCGCGAATGTGCCCACGACGTGTATAACCTGCGCAAGTTCTTGAAGAAAAAGGGACTGGAGCACGTCCCCGTTTACGGCATCATTGTTTTCACCAAACCCAACGTGAAGCTTGCCGCTGCCGACCCCGTGATCCCGATTTGTGAGATTCGCACGCTGTATCCGATTATGCGGCGTGAGTATCTACGCGAGGAACGCATCGCCCCGCCGACTATACGTCAGACGGTGGACGCGATCATCGAAGGCTAGGGGATCGCCGTCGTGCCCAAAACGCCGCCGTCCGGCCTCACAAACGCCGATTTATACGATCCTGACCTGCCAGGCTTGGCCGAAGACAGCACGTATGTCCAGTATTACGATGAGCCGCTGGACGACGCGCTAGACGCTTCCGGCGAGCATCTGCGCGCGCCCTTTGCCCGCAATACACAAAACCGCTGGACGCAACTCGATCCGCAGCACCCTTCTTGGCTGGTCAATTTATGGTGGCGGGCACGCTGGGCGGTTTATGCGCTGGCGTTCTTCACGCCACTGGCGGTTTTCGGCACGCTGGGGGCGCTGGCCTGGCTGCTGAGCGGAGAGCACGGCAACGCACCGTCGGCAACGGTTCCCGCCGCCCCGTCGGTCACCGCGACGCCCGCGCTCCCCACTGCCCCGCAATGGCCGCCGGACGTGGTCTTTGCCACGCACAGCGTGCCCGCGCGCATCCGTGACGAGCTGCTCGCGCCGGAGGCACGGCGCGGCTATCAGTTCGAAGGGCGCGCAGGCGAAGTGTGGACGCTGGCGGTGCAGGCGTTGCCGGAACAAACCTTAACGCCGCGACTGATGTTTTACGGGCCGGACGGTCAGCGCATTTGTGCGCAAGGCTGCGCGGATGGCGGCGATGGGCAGTTGGTGGCGCTGCTGGAAGCGGACGGGCTGTATCGCGTGGTGGTGCAGGCCGCCGACGGCCTTTCGACGGGGCTATTTTTGCTCACCGTTGCGGTGGAGTGAGCTTGCTTCGCGTTCTCGGGGCGCTGCCCCGAACCCCGCAAGGGGCGCTGCCGCCCCTTGACCCCGCCGCGTGAACGCTGGCGCGTTCGACGCGGCATAGCAGCATGGGAACGTGGGCCGTCACGACCGTCCATCGGCAAATGAGCGCGCGTCGCCAGGGGGCGCGCCGCCGTGCGCCATTCGGCGCACCAAAGCGGCGAATGCCGCTTTGCGCCGCGCGGAGCGCGGGGCGGGCGGCGCGCCCAACGCACGGTGACGGCCCAAGCTCCCCACCGACGCGCGTAAATGCGTCAGCGCCGCGAGGCGTGCGGTCAGCACGGCTCGCGGGGGGTGCAGGGACGGCTCGTCCCTGCTGGGGGCGCAGGGGGCAAAGCCCCCGCAACTTTCTGCCCCGCGACGCTCATTTCTGCTGCCAGGGATAGCGGCGCGGCTCCAGCGGCACGGTGTCGTAGTGGCCCTGCGAAAGGGGCGCCGCGTCGTCTTCGTCGGAGGGATACTCAGCAAGCAACTCATCTTCGGGCAGCAGCGGCATGGTCACATCGGCGGTCAGCGGCAACCGCACCGTGACCGTCGTGCCCTCCCCGGGCGTGCTCTGCAACGTCATCGTGCCGCCGTGTGCATCGATCACACGGCGCGCAATGTACAGTCCCTGCCCCGTTCCGGGTTTGTGAACAGGCCGCCCGTCGTGGTCGCGCGGCGTGCCTCGGAAAAAGCGCGTAAAGACCTGCTCCACCTCGTCCGGCGCCACCCCATAACCCTGATCGCACACCAGAATTTCCGCGCTGGCCGGATCGTCGGGCGCACGGCGAGCTTGCAGCGTGATCGTAGTTTGCGGCGGGGAAAACTTCAGCGCATTGTCCAACACGTTCCCCAGCGCCCAACGCAAACGCCGCTCGTCGCCGAGGATGTAGTCACCGCGCGGGCCGAAGTTCACGCGCAGTTCGCAGCGGGCCGCGCGCGCCAGCGGTCGCCACTCTGTCACCAAGCGCCACAGCAGCGCGTTGAGCGGCAAAGCTTGCTGTGTGGCCGCCAAGTCCGGCGGTTCGAGCGTGCTCAGCGTGCGCAACTCGACGATGGTACGTTGGATGGCGCGGGTGTTTTGCACAAACTCACGCGCCAGCGCCGAAAGCGAGTCATACGTTTGGGGCGAGGTGGGCACGTGGGCCTGTTCGGCGATGTGGTCAAGCAGGCGGTCACGCTGCTGCTCGCGGCGCACTTCGTCGGTGATGTCGCGCAGCACGATCACCGTGCCGAGCCGCTTCTGCTCGTCGCGCGCCACGATAGCCGCCGCCTGCGCTTGGAGCATCTTGCCTTCCACGTTGATGCGCGTGGGATCACCCAGCGCATAGACGCCCGGGGCCAACGCCCGTCCCAGTGCCTCGCCGACGGTATGGGTCAGCTCGTGTAGCCGCGCAGCGCGGAACGCGCGATGCCCGCCCAGCAATTGGCGCGCCATGTCGTTGAGCAGCACCACCCGCCCATCCAAATCCTGCACGACGATGCCGTCCGGAATGGCAGCCAGAACCGCATTCAGTCGCTTGATGCGAGCGCGCTGGCTGCGCAACGC
>CAZZNC010000279.1:0-4350 GCA_964655405.1 uncultured Anaerolineaceae bacterium
AAAGAACCCTGGCGCTATCCGAGGATCGAAGAGGCATTGGTCGCACTGATCCGCGAATATGACCTGGTGCCGCGCGTGCAAGTGCGCTCGTTCTACCACGATTCGCTGTACGAGGTACACCGCCTAGCGCCGGAAATTTCGCTTTCCGGTTTGTGGCTCGACCGTGTGCCGAAAGACGACGAAGTGACCTTCAAAACCATCAACGTTTTCTACCCGCTGCTGACGCCGGAAACGATTGCCCGTGTGCACGCACGCGGCCAACAGGTGACCGCCTGGGTGGTGGACGACCGGAACGCGGCCCGCGATCTGATTGCGGCTGGCGTGGACGGCATCACCAGCGACGCCCCCGAACAACTGATCGCGTTGGTGGACCAAGCCGCCCATTAGCGCCACATACCCAAAACGCCTGCCCCTGCGCCAGGGACAGGCGTTTTTTTGCGCGGCACGCTGCCGTCAGAAGAACTTCACCACAATATCGTCTATCGTATCTGCCGCGTCACCGATGCGCCCGCCCGCGTGGAAAAGGTGGCGGTAAATTTCCCGCAATTTGAGCATCATGATCACGTTGTCCAAGTCCTTGGGTTTGCGGAAAAGGTCGGCCAACGCTTTGGCGTAGAGCGTTTCCAAGTCGTTTTTGATCGCGCGCGCACGGATGGCGTGTTGGCTGGCGACGCCCGGGTTACGTTCCAGGCGATCAATTGCCAACTTGATCTCTTCGGCCCCCACGTTCAACCGCTCTGCCATTTCGCGCAGATGCTGGTTTGGCTCCACCTCCAAAATGTCCATCTCGTTGATGGTGAACCATGTATCGTCGAGGATGTCGTCAATGGCGCGCGAAAGGATGTAAATATCCTCGCGGTCAATGGGGGTGACAAAGGTGCGGTTCAAGTCGTCGATCAAGATGCGGCGCACCTCGTCGGCGTTCTTTTCCAATTGACGTACACGCTGGGCGTTCTTTTTGCTGGGCTTGCCCATGTAGGCGATCAATGCCAATGTCGCCTCGATGCCCAGTTCCGACTGTCGGCGCAAATACTCGATAAAGCGGTCCGGCTTGCGCGAAAAGCGCTCGTGGACGCGCTGAATCAAGCCTTTGAAAAAGTGCAGGATGCGGTCTACCATGTGGTTTCGTCCCCGATATACACCGAAAAAGAAAATCTGCTTAATGTAAGTAAAGGGATTTTAACGTTTTTTCGTCATTTGTGCTATGCTTGAACGGCGCACGGGAAATCCTATGAATGCTCGTGAGCATCGTTTGAGGCAAAACACCGCACGACATGGCAACGGACATAGCAGGGATACGCGCGTATGTTACCCATTTCATTCGAAGGCTTACTTTTCGTCACGATTGCGCTGGTTTTTGGCTTTTTCAACGGGCTGCATGACTCGTCCAACGTGGTGGCTACGGTGATCTCTACGCGCGCGCTCCGACCGCGCCGCGCGCTGTGGATGGCGGCCATCGCCAACGGCATCGGGCCGCTGGTGTTCGGCGTGGCGGTGGCGCACACCATCGGCGACGAGGTTGTCGCCCCCGAAGCGGTCACATTGCCGGTGGTCTATGCGTCGCTTTTGGCCGCCATCGGTTGGAACGCCATTACGTTATTCCTCGGCATTCCGTCCAGCACCTCACATGCCCTTATCGGCGGAATGATGGGCGCGGTGTGGACGGCCTACGGCTTCGACGCATTGCAGCTGGCCGGCCTGGGGAAAGTGTTGGCAGCGCTGTTCTTTTCACCACTTATCGGCATGGTCGCGGGCTACTTCATCATCAAAGGGCTACTTTTTTTGGCACGCCCCGCCACGCCGCACATCAACGTATGGTTCAAGCGCGGGCAAATCTTCACAGCGGCGACATTGGCGCTTTCACACGGTTCGAACGATGGGCAAAAGACCATCGGCATCATCGCGTTGGGGCTGGTCGCCACAGGAGATCTAAAAACGTTTGCCATTCCCGATTGGGTCATTCTCGTGAGCGCGCTGGCGATGGGGCTGGGCACGTTCTTCGGCGGCTGGAGCCTCATTCGCACACTGGGGGCCAAGTTCTACCGCGTGCGTCCCATTCACGGCTTCACCGTGCAGCTGGCTTCCAGCGCGGTGATCTTGGGCGCGGCGCTGCTGGGTGGGCCGGTCAGCACAACGCACGTGGTCAGCTCGTCCATCGTAGGCGCAGGCAGCGCGGAACGTGTGCAAAAGGTGCGTTGGGGCGTCTTCAACAACATCGTGATCTCGTGGGTCTTGACCATTCCGTCCGCTGCGGCGTTGAGCGCTTTGCTGTATTCGGTCATTCGCCACATTGTCTGAACCACGCCCGCCCGTCAGCGGGTACACAACATGCCTACGAAATTGGCGCGCGTTCTCTGCCGCAAAGCCGAGGGACGCGCGCCACCTTCTGAGCACGCCCAAACAGTGCAAAAAAATCATAAATTTCATACCCAGGGTGCCGACAGCTCAAGACTCGTGATAGGATCAAAAGCAGCACCGTCCAAACCTCATCCAATCCACACAGGCAATGACTATGAGCGAACGCACCAAGTCCCCCCAAGAATATGAGCAAGAAA
Source organism: uncultured Anaerolineaceae bacterium (assembly GCA_964655405.1). Classification (GTDB taxonomy): domain Bacteria; phylum Chloroflexota; class Anaerolineae; order Aggregatilineales; family Aggregatilineaceae; genus JALSSH01. The sequence continues at coordinate 2,556 of CAZZNC010000279.1, forward strand.
TCCGCCGCCTCAACCGGCTTGTGGAGATCAGTTTGGCGATCAATTCCACGATGGATGTGCGCTCTTTGCTCTCTCTGATCATGCGGCACGCGGCAGAAGTGACCGAAGCCGAGTCAGCCTCGGTGATGCTTTACGATTCCAACGCCAACGAGCTGCGCTTTGTGGCCGCCACCACCAGCCCTATCGAAAGGGACTTGCTCAATGTGCCTGTGCCGCTGGAAGGTAGCTTGGCGGGGGCTATTTTGCAGGAAAACCGCCCGATTGTGCTGGACGATGTGACCAGCGACCCGCGTTGGTATCGCATCGCAGACGCGCAAACTGGCTTCCTGACGCACTCGCTGCTGGGCGTGCCTATGCGCCACAAAGACGAACCTATCGGCGTGTTGGAAGCGGTCAACAAACGCGAAGGCACGTGGACGGCGAACGACCGGCGCAATATGGTGGTGTTGGCGGCGCTTTCGGCCATCGCCATCAAGAACGCGCAGATGCTCGACCAGTTGCGGCACGCTTACGACGAACTCGATCAGTTGGACAAGCTGAAAAACGACTTCATTTCGATTGCCTCACACGAGTTGCGCACGCCGCTCAGTGTGATTCTGGGTTATGCCACGTTCCTCAAGGAAGAAGCCCAGGGGGAAGCCAGCGCGCACGCGGGCGCGGTGCTCAATAGCGCGCTGCGGATGCGCAATTTGATCGAGGACATGACCAATCTGCGCTATTTGAAGCTGGGACAAGCCGAACTCACCCGCGAGCATATCCCGCTGGCGGCGCTCTTCAAAGCCGCCCAAACTGATGTCCAAAGCATGGCGAAAGCCAAAGGGCACACGCTGCAAGTGGATTGGCCGGAAATGAACGTGGTGATTTCCGTAGACCGCACCAAATTTGCTATGGCGCTCACCAATTTGCTCAACAACGCGATCAAGTTCACGCCCAGCGGGGGACGTATTCATCTCACTTATCGGCGCAAACCCGGCGCTGTGTGGATTGTGGTGGAAGACAGCGGCGTCGGTATTCCCACCGACCAGCTTACGCGCATTTTCGAAGAGTTTCACCAGGTGGAAGACCACATGACACGCCGGCACGGAGGCATGGGTTTGGGGCTGGCGATTGCCAAAGCCCTGGTCGAAGCACACGGCGGGCGCATCTGGGCAGAAAGCGCAGGTTCGGGGCAGGGCAGCACCTTCATCATCAACCTGCCTCTGCCAAGCTGACTCCGTTCCCCCGCGCTCAGGGCATCGGATAGTCCAGCAGCAACACTTCCAGCGCCAAACGTGCATTGACGTTGCGTCCCAGGTGATCCAACGTGCGGCGCGTGGCGCGTAAAGCCGCTTCGGCCCCTTCCACGCCCACCCGACGCGCCAAGGCCGTCACGTTCTGTTGCAAATCTACGTTGCTCAGCGGCGCGGGATTTTCCGCCGCCGACAGCAGCACGTCACGCCAAAAGCCCTGCCACGTGTCGAGCACGTCGGGCAGCGCGTTTTTGTCGCGCGCAAGCTGATCGGCCAGCGCAAAGCGTCCACGCAGCGGCGCGGCCAGCGCTTCGCTCAACATCGCCAACGTGCTTTCGCGTTGTTGCAACACGTCGGGGTCTTGCAGCGCACGGATGGCCCAGCCCATGCGTCCGCCGGAAAGGTGCGCCAATAGCTGCGCGTGTTCCGGCAGCGCGTCGAACTGTTGCACCAGCGCCTGTTGCACTTGGGCCACCGGCAACAAGCGCAGATTCAACACTTGGCAACGTGAAAGGATCGTCGGCAAAAGGCGGTCGGGCGCGTCGGCGGTCAAGATCAACACCGCG
>CAZZNC010000280.1:0-4347 GCA_964655405.1 uncultured Anaerolineaceae bacterium
TACTGAATAGTTATATTCATTTTACCAGTTTGATACCCTTCCAGATCCAGGATGTCGATCTCTTCGATGGCCGCACCAACTCGCAGCGCGTCTTCCAGCGAGCCGCTGCCCATTTCCACCAGTTGATCGTAGAGCGCCTGCAAGTCCTCGTTGGCAAACTCGCCAATTTCGGCATCCTCTGCTGGATCGTCCAATTCATAGCGTTCGATGAGTGTCAGCACTGCGTCCGTGTGCGTTTGTTCGCTGCGCGCAATGTTTTGGAAGATGGGCCATTCCCAAAGGTCGTACAGGGTCAGATACACGTCGCGGGCGAGCTTTTCTTCTTCGCGCATCCACAACAATCCTGCGATCTCGTCGTCGGTCAATGCGCTCAGATCGTAACTGTCAAGGGCCGTCGCAAGCTCTTCCGTATCCACCGACGTAGTGCCCGCTTCGTCCACCGCCACCAAAGACAATTCCGCTTCCGGCGTGTCGATAGGTGTCGGCTCAGCGCTGACCGTCATCGGAGCTATCGCCACCCCAAAAAGCAACAGAACCAACGTCAGCAGCGCAACAGCGCTCCAGATAACTTTGCGGTTTTCCAACATCTTCATACCTCCCTGGCTGATGCTGTTTTCATTGTATGCTTCAGATCATAATGGCCCACTATGAAGAAAGCGTGAGCAAATTGTAAAATCATTGTGAAATCTCGAGCCTGTCCCACTTTCCCCGAAAACTGAAAAGACATCTGCCGTCACTTGGTGAAAGACGTTGGGTATTCGCCGGACTTTCCCCCTGGCGCAGTTGGACTATACTAAAAACCAACGTTCCGGACTGTGAAGGAGGAAACACGATGCGAGTGCCGCTGCACAGAGTGTTGATCTTTGCGTGGGTGCTGCTGATGCTGGCTGTGGTGGCGCCCGCCCTGGCTCAAGACGGCGGGCTGAGCACCGACGCCACCCCGCAAAACCTCAACGAAGTGGCTACCAAGCTCACCCCGCTGCTGGTCGGCGCAGCGTTAATCGAGCGGCTGCTCGAATTCCTTTTCAACCTGGCCGAAAGCTACCTATTGAAGGCCGGACGCCTCTTGCGCGGGCTGATGCGCTGGATCAATGGTACGGCGCTGGTGGACGCGCGCGAAGTTTACGCAGAATACGACAAGCTGCGTAAGGCGCTCGTAGACCGCAAAGTCCTAGCAGCCCGCGCCATGCCGACCAATGCCCGCTCCGCCAACCCGGAAGAGTGGCCGCTGGAAAAGCTGGAAGCGGAGGTGCGCGCTTATGAGGTCAAGGTCAAGCAACTGGACGAATGGCTGCGCACGACGGTCAAGTCCAAAGAGTATGTTTCCCGCCGTAAGAACGTCGCGGCCACCATCGGCATCGTGTTGGGCATGATCTTGGCCGCCACCTCGGACGTGCGCCTGTTCCAACCGCTCAACGTGCACGTTTCCGGCTTGGGCAAGGACGCTTTCGACGTGCTGGATATGCTGATGGCGGGCGTGCTAATGGGGCTGGGCACGGACTACGTGCACCAGGTGATCAACGTGGTGGCAAAGGGGCAACGCTATTTGGGCGCGGCCACCGGCCAGCAGCCGCTGCAAACGACCACGCTGGATTGGGAAACCATCCGCGAGCAGATGGACGCCCAAATGCGCCAGTCCACCGCCCAGCTAGACCGGCGCCTGGCAGCGTTTGAGCGCTCATTGGCGCAGCGCGGCATTGACCTTTCGCGCAGCGACGACGAGCCGCCCTCCACTTGAAGGACTGGCGCAAGCGCTGATTCGCGTACAGCCCCTGCCTCAACAGAGGCGCGCGGTTCACCGCCGGAAGAAGCGCCTTTGCCTTTGCACAACGTCACCGTGACGGTGCGGCCCGACGGCGCGGACGTTTTCGCCGCGCCCGCCACCGACGCCGAGACGCTCGGCCACCTGGCGGAAGGCGAACGCACACCCGCCGACGCGCTGCTCTTTGCGGACGCTTCCTGGTTGCGCGTGCCCTGGCCTGCGCACGAAGACGCACGCGGCTGGCTGGTGGGCGAACAAACGGACTTTTCCCGCTCCCCCGCCTATGACCAGGCGGTAGATGCGTGGTATGAGGCGGCGGACGTGCTCGCTTTGCGGCGCGGACTGTTGCAAGACCTGTTGCGGCTGCGCAAAGCCCCCGCCGACGCGGTGGCGCAAGTGGCCGAACTGCGCGGTGAGCCGCTGCGCCGCCTGGAAGATCGCATCGCTGGACAAGCGGTGTTGCACGGCCACCGGCGCTTTCGGGAGCTGGCCGAACGGTTGGGGCTGCCCGACACGTTCGACTATCTGCCCGTGCACACCACCCCGCCGCGCGGCGTCCACGAAATGATCTTCGACGGCTTCGGCCCCACCACCCAGGCGTACCGCTACGGCGACCTGTACTACGCCGAAACGCGCGGGCTTTCCCCGGGCGTGGACTACTACGTGCCGGAAGGCTCGCCGCTGATCGCGGTGGCGGACGGGGTGATCGTGCCCTTCCACTTTCTCGACCATCCGGCGGAGCGTGCATTGGCGCTGCGCCCCTACTTGCCGGAACACTACCGCAACCCGCGCGGCGAGCGCGTGCTCTCCAACGTGATCGTGGCCTATGGGCATCTGACCGGCAACCCAAGCGCCGAGATCGTGCGCGTAGGGGACGTGGTGCACGCCGGACAGATCATCGGGACTTCCGGATGGCCGGTCTACACGCGCGAAGACGGCAGCGTCGGCGTGCAGGGCGGCAACGCGCACTTGCACTTGCAAATCCACCTCATCACGGACGGGATGCGCTCGATGGGGCACGTCTGGCCCTTCAACCCGCTGCTTTTCTGGACGCCGCGCCTGGTCGCATTGCAAGCGCGGCTCGCCACGCACGCCCAAGAGCCGCCCTACCCCCGCGAGGGGCAGCCCTACGGACGCTTGGGCTTTTTCACGCTGGGCAGCTTCCGCTGCGACCTGCCCGGAGACGTTTGGACGCACACGCCCAGCCGTGAGCAGCTCTGGCCGCACGGCGTTTACACGTTGGACGACACGGTCGCGCGGGCGGCACGCTTTGCGTCCTACCCGCTGGACGGCACAAGCGCGTTTTAGCCCGTTGCCCGCAAGGAAAGGACACCATGCAGACCAACACACCACCGCCAAACCTGTTGCAAGGTATCCGCTTGGTCGAGGCCGGACGCCGCGCCGAGGCACTGGCCTATTTGCGACTCGCAGCACAAAGCGAGCCGCTCACCGCCGACGGCTGGATGTGGCTGGCTGCCGCCACCGACAACCTGGACGAGTACCGCACGTGCGTTCAGCAGGCGCTGCGGCTGGACCCGTACCATCCGGTAGCGGGGCAGATGCGCCGCGCCTTGGAGCAAATGGGCGCGTGGAGCGCCGCGCCCCTCGCCCCGACCGCAGGGGACGGCCACACACCGGTGCAGTCCGCGCCCGCCTACCAAATGGGCACGCTCGCGCCCCCTGCACACGGCAAGGTGCGCCGCTGGCGGCGTATCTTGCGCGTGCTGGTGATCGCGCTGGTGCTCGGCGGCTGTTTGGGCGTGACGGCGGCGGCGCTGCTTTCCGACGGCGTGCAAGACACGCTGCGCAGTTGGACGGGCACGGAAAGCGTGCAAACACTGGAATTCACCGTCGGCGGCACGCGGGAAAGCTACCGTTTCCGCGTCAGTGTGCCGGAAAGCTGGCTGCCTGCGGACACCGAAGCCCCATCCTGGCAAGACACGCGCATCGCGTTGCTGCGCGCCTTTCCGGACTCAGGAACGCTCTGGGAACATATCGAGGCAGCCTTTAGCCGCGTAGTACGCGATCCTGTCTACGGTGGGCTGATCCCGCAGCCGCGCCTGGTGGAAACGGACACCGCCCGTTTGCGTGCGGACGGCATGGTCGCGGCGCTGACGCTGGACGAGATCATACCACTGCCGCCCGCGTCCCCGGGCCGCCCGAACACAGCTTGCGAGCGGCTGGCTGCGTTGGAAGCGCGCTTCCGTGCCGACGAAAACCTCGCCACGCTGCCCAACAGCGAAATCGTGGAAACAAGGCTGGTGAGCGGCGAGGGGGCGGACGATTGCGTTTTTGTGGCGCACCGCCGCTACACCAACCAGGCGCCGCACCAAATTCCCTTTGCGCTTTCGCCGGAAAGCGCGCCCACAGCCACCCGCGAGATCGTGTTTGCCGTGCCGGTGGGCACAGAGCGTTACGCCAGTTGGATACTCACGTTTGCGGACGGCGCTTACGGGCGTTACGAGGACACGGTGACGCGCATCGCCGAAACGCTGCGCTATGTGCCCTGAGCGGGGCGCGTGCGGTGGCGGCATCTATTCTCAAAAAGATTCATCGTTCGCTTTACAGGTACAGACATCCTCACT
>CAZZNC010000281.1:0-4339 GCA_964655405.1 uncultured Anaerolineaceae bacterium
CAAAAGCGGCTGTTGAGCCTGTTGCGCCGACGCGGGCCGCTGCGTGGGCGGCAGATTGCCCACGCGCTGCCGCGTGCGCGTTGGCAACGCACCATGGCGGTTTTGGTGCGGCAGGGTGTGGTGGCCCAAGAACCCATTCTCGAACCTTCCGGCGCGCAACCCAAAACCGTGCGCACCGTGCAGCTTGTTGTGCCGCCGGAACGCATCCCCGATCTGGCAACGCATTTAGGGCGGGAGTCCCGTCGCGCCAACGTGTTGGAGGTGCTGCTTTCTGCGCCGGAACACCGCATGAACCAGGCCGAATTGCAGCAACTGACCGGCTGCACATCCGCGCCGATCAAAGCATTGGCGAAGGGGCGTGCGGTGCGGGTTAGCGCCAAGCGGCGTTGGGTGGGGCTGGACGTGCCCGCCGACGTGGTGCGCGAACAGTTGGCGGCGGGCGCGTATGACCGCGCGCCGGCTCAAAAGCGCATTTTGCAAACGCTGCTGGAAGCGGGCGAGCCATTGCCGCCCAAGGGGTTGAGCCCTTCGGCGCTGCGCGCGTTGGTGCGTGCAGGCACAGTACGCCGCTGGGAAGATCCGCCGGTGGTGGAGCTGCGCTTGGAGCCGGAAGCGGCCCACGCGCGCATCATCAAGTTACGCGGCGCGCAAATCTACCTCAAAATTCTGGACTTTTTGGCGCGCGCCAAAGAGCCTGTGCCCATCGGCGAGGTTTACAAGCGCACCGGCGCACGGTTAGCGCACCTCAAACGCTTGGTGCGCGATGGCCTGATCACGTTCAGCGCACAAGAAGCATGGCGCGATACGTTGGTGGGCGCGGACGTGCCGCCGACCTTGCCCCCACCGCTGACCGACGCGCAGCGGGCGGTTTGGGATACGGTGCGCCAGGCGTTGGACACGCTCCAATGGCGGGATGCCCCTGCTGCGGACGCGACCAACGTTTTTTTGCTGCACGGGGTCACCGGCTCCGGCAAGACGGAAATTTATTTGCGCGCGGTCGAGCGCGTGTTGGCCCAAGGACGCGGCGCTATCGTGCTCGTGCCGGAAATCGCGCTCACGCCCCAAACCGTGCGCCGCTTTGCGGAGCGCTTCCCGGGACAAGTGGCGGTCATCCACAGCGACCTTTCCGCCGGCGAGCGTTACGACACCTGGCGCCGTATTCGCGTGGGGGATGTGTCGGTGGTGGTCGGAGCGCGTTCGGCGCTTTTTGCGCCGCTGCCGGATGTGGGGTTGGTGATCCTCGACGAGGAACACGACGACAGCTATAAGCAATCCCCGCCCATCCCGCCGCCGTACTACCACGCGCGCGAAACGGCGGTTGCGCTGATGCGCATCAGCGGCGGCACGGTGATCTTGGGCAGCGCCACACCGGATGTGGTGACCTACTATCGCGCGGAAAACGGCCCTTATCGGCTGCTCAAGTTGCCGGAACGCATCCTCGCGCCACGTGAGCGCATGGCCGAGCAGACCCGCCAACTCAACGCCCCTCAAGCGCGCTACATCCCCGCCGAGCGCAGCGACGCGGTCAACGTGGAGCTGCCGCCGGTGCTGCTGGTGGATATGCGCGAAGAGTTGCGCACGGACAATCGCAGCGTCTTCAGCCGCGCGTTGCAAACCGCGTTGCACGAGGTGCTAGAGCGGGGCGAACAGGCGATCCTTTTCCTGAACCGGCGCGGCTCGTCCACCTTTGTCATGTGTCGGGATTGCGGCTACATTGCGCATTGTCCACGTTGCGAAACGCCGCTGACTTTTCACGGGACGCGCCAAGCACTCGTTTGCCATTACTGCGGTTACCAACGCGACCAATTCGCGCGCTGTCCAGAATGTGCAAGCCCGCGCATTCGCTATTTCGGCCAGGGTACGGAGTTGATCGAGAAGGCCGTCCAACGCCAGTTTCCCCAGGCGCGCACTTTGCGCTGGGATCACGACGCGGTTAGCCACCGCCACGCCCACGAAGCGATCCTGCGCCGCTTCAGTGCAGGTGAAGCGGATATTCTCATTGGGACGCAGATGGTCGCCAAGGGGTTGGACTTGCCCCAAGTGACGTTGGTGGGCGTGATGTCTGCGGACACGGCCTTAGGGCTGCCGGACTATCGGGCGGGGGAGCGCACGTTCCAGCTTCTGACGCAGGTGGCGGGGCGGGCGGGGCGTGGCGAACGGGGCGGGCGCGTGATCATGCAAAGCTACCAACCGGAGCATTACGCCATCCAAGCCGCTGCCGGACACGATTACGAGGCATTTTACCGGCGCGAGATCGCTTACCGTCGTGAACTGCACTATCCGCCGTTCCGACGTTTGGCGCGCATCGTGTTTCGCTTTCCCACGCCGGAACTGGCCGAATACGAGGCCAAACGCGCGCGGCGCTTGCTGGAAAAGCGCATGGCCGAAGGCCACTTCACCGCCACCGAGATCGTTGGCCCGACGCCGTGCTTTTTCGCCAAGCGCAACAACCTTTACCGCTGGCATCTGGTCATCCGCAGCACCAATCCGGCGGCGTTGTTGGCGTCTTTGGACGTGGCGGATGGCTGGTTTGTGGACATTGATCCTGTAGAATTGTTGTAAAATCTGAGCGCACTGGGCGCTGAAACAACATGAGGAGGGGAAAATGAGCAACTCGTCCGAGTGGGTGAGTTTGGGAGAAGCCGCCGAGATCATCGGCGTACATCCGGCCACCATTCGCAACTGGGCGGAACGAGGCGAGTTGCCTTGCCGACGTACCCCGGGGGGACATCGGCGCTTTCGGCGTGCGGATTTGGAACAATGGTTGGAAACACACCGCGCGGCGCGTCCTACCGAGGCGCAGGTCGTCGTGCAAAACGCGCTGGGACGCACACGTTTGGAGATCGGCAACCGCGAAAAGCTCACCAACTTGGGATGGTACGCGCACTTGGACAACGAGGCGCGCGAGGTGATGCGCCAGCAGGGGCTGCACATGATGGACGCGCTGATTAAGTACCTGGCGCATCCAGAAAATCCCGAAGGGCTGCGCGCGGCACGGGAGATCGGCACGGCTTACGGCACGTTGCTACGTGGACAGGGATTGACCCTTGCCCAGACGCTCCAGGGCTATTTTTATTTTGCGGATATTTTGCTCGATGCTGTGATCCAGTTGGCCGAAGCGAGCAGCGGGCGCGCGACGACCAATTGGGGCGACACGTTGCGCCAGGTGCACGCCTTCACGCGCGAAACGTTGATCGGGATTGTGGACGTTTACGAAAGCGACTGAAACGTGCCGCGTGCGGTTACGGGGCGCGTTTGGCCCGCGCCGATTGCGATCCGCAGCGGTCGGGTTTTGTGCCCGCGCGCGTGAGCAGCACCGCGCCCAACCCGACAGCTCCCGCGCCGAGCACAAGTGCGCCCGTCAGCCAGCCGGCGATCCCCAAAATGCTCCACACACGCAACGCCAGCGCCAGCGTCACGCCCCCAACGATGGCCGCGATCATTTGCGGGTGTGTGTCCCTGTGCAAAAGCCGCAGCAGCCCTTGCCCGACCGGTGCGGCCAACGCCACCCAGCCCAAAAGGCTCAACATGCCCAGCACCAGCCAACCTAACAGCACGACGGGCAGAAACACCACCGGCACAATCAGCCTGAGCGAAAGGCCATAGAGCACGGTCAGGCCGCCGGCAAGCACCAGCGTCAACAAGCCCACACCACCTGCCCGCCAGGGGGTGCGTTGAATGGTGGACGCCAAGTGCGCCAGCGGGCGCGGGATGAGCACTGTGCCCAACGCGGCCAGCGCCCCGAAAAAGAGCGCGCCAAAGACCAGGCCGCTCGCGCGCAAAAGCCAACTGGCCTGCCAGCTCAGCCATGCGTCGGTGAGCAATTGCTCGATGCCCAAGTTCGGCGAGCCGCTGCACTCTTCCACCAATTCGCCGTCTATGCGCGCGCTTTCGGCACGCTCGAACGTGCCCGTGCAAGCGACCAGGTCGCCGCGCAAATGGGCTTCTGGCCCCAGCGTGAACTGCTTGGCAACGATGACGGCGTCGCCCTCGATCTCTCCGTTGACTTCCACCGTGCGCGCCGTGATCGCTGCGTCTCCGCCGACCACGCTTTGCGCTTCTAGGACGGCTTGCCGAGCCACCACCACCAAATCGCCGCCTTGACGTTCACCGGTGGCCAGGCGATAGGTGCGTTGCAAAGCCACGCGGTCGGAAGTGTTGCCACTGCTCGTGTTGCTGCACGCCGCCAACAGCAACGCCAACGGCACAAGCAGCGCCAGTCTCACCCAACGCCGTGAGACGAACAAGCGGCGCAGCATGGCGGGCGTAAAAGAGATCATCGTTGGGCGTCCTCCGCTGATAGGCGAATAAGTTGGCTTCACGATTTCGGGCCGCGTGT
>CAZZNC010000282.1:0-4321 GCA_964655405.1 uncultured Anaerolineaceae bacterium
GCTGATGTCCTTCCAGCGCGTCGGTTTCGGGGTCGTCCGGCCCGTAGGTGCGCAGCGGCTCGTCGCTCTGCATATCCCACAAGATCAGCTTGCCGTCGAAATCACCCGCCACCGCTTGCGTGCCGTCCGCGTTGTAGTCCACCGAAATCACCATAGCGTCGTGCGCGGTGAAAAGATGGCGCGTGCCCGGAGCGTAAGCCGCCTGCGCCAAGATGAATTGCGCTTCCGGCGGAGGATCGGGGATGGCATTGGCCGCCAAGCCCAACGCTATCGCCAGGTCCTTGTTTTCATTGACCAGCATTTCAGTCTGCGCGTTGGCCGCCAGCGCCAAACTGTGCGAAACTTCCGCGCTACGTTCGGCGATGGTACGCTGCTTCTCGGCATTTGCGCGCTCGGTTTCCGCCGTGCGGTAATTTTGATACGCCAGCAGCGCCAACACGCCCGCCACCAACGCCGCGACGGACATCACAGCCACCAACGCCCGCAGCCGTTGCCGCGAACGTCGCTCTAACAACGCTTCCCGTTCGGCGCGGGCGCGCTCTTCGGCTTCGCGGCGCTCGCGTTCGGTCACGCTAGCGCGCACGTAAGCACGCTCGTCCTCGGTGAGTGCAATCGCGCCACGTGCCATGAGCCGCTCGAATTGCTGCAAGCGCATCCCCGCCGCCAAAAAGCTGGGGTCACGCGCTTGCTGTTGCCATTCGGTGCAAGCCGCCGCCAAGCGCCGTTGCAGCAAAATATCCTCGCGGTTGTCGTCCAGCCAGGCGCGCAACTGCCCCCATTCGCGGATCAGAGCCTCATGCGCCACCGCCACAGTGGGCGTGCGCGTTTCCGGATCGTGGTCGAAGGTCAGCAAGCGGTATCTGCCGAGCGTGTCCAACACGTCGTGGATCACGTTCTCGTCTTCCGCCAACGAAAGCAGCTCGGTCAGCAAAACGCGCCGCCGCGTGTCTTCCGCGCCTTCGCGCAGCGTCACCAGCCGCAAGAAAAGTTGGCGCATAGCCTCCCGTGCGGTGGTGCTGGCCGCCTGATAGACTTCTTCCGCACGGCGCGCCAAAGCGCCCAACACGCCGCCGCTTTCGTGGTATGCCTCCAACGTGAGCACATTGCCCTGCCGCCGCTCGAAAACCTCGGTCAGTGCGTATTGCATCAGCGGCAAAGCGCCGGGCTGCTCGGAGATGTCCGCGATGACCGCAGCCACCAAGCCGGTTTCCACCGTCACGCCCACCCGCTCCGCCGGCCCAATGATCGCCTCGCGCATTTCGTCTGTGCTGAGCGGCAACACCACCTCGTTACGTTTGCGCACCAGCTCGCCGAACTGCGGATAGAGCAACGGACGGTCGTAAAAGTCCGCGCGCATGGTCACGATCACGCGCAAACGACTTTTCGGCGCGGTGACTGCCGTGTGCAGCAAGTCCAAAAAATGCGCACGGGCCGCCTCGTCCTCGCTCAGTGTGAAGACTTCTTCGAACTGGTCAATAACCAAGACCAACTCGGCCTCGTCGTCCGGCAAAATTTCCCCCACCACGTCCACCAGCGCGTGCGCGTCGGCGCGCAACCGTGCCTGCAAGTCTTCCGGCGGCGTCGTCGCCACGCCCAGCAGCGCGCTTGCCAGCTCGTGGAACGGGTCAACCCCCGGCACCATTTCCACCATGAACCAGCGTTCAGAACCGGACAGCGCGCCCCGTCGCAGTGACGGAACAACGCCCGCCTTCACCACGCTGGACTTGCCACTGCCGCTCGGGCCGATCACGGCCAAAAAGCGCCCCAGCGCGTCGTCGGTTTCCCGCAACCGATCCAGCAGCCGATCAATGAGCTTGTCGCGCCCGAAAAAGTCGTCGGCGTCGGCTTCTTGGAAGGGCTGCAACCCTTTGTACGGGTTGGCGATCTCCCCTTCGCCGATGATGACCAATGTGGAAGCCGAAAGCGGCTTGGTGATCACCAACACATCATCCACCGCCGTTGGGTCAGCCGGCAACTGCCGTGACACGTCTTCTTGGGCGCCTTTGAGCGCCTGGCGAAAGGCCTTTGCCAGCGTCAGCGCGTCCGCGTAGCGGTCGGCGGGGTCTTTGGCGGTGGCGCGCTGCAACACGTCCTCGACCGCACGCGGCAGGTCGGGGCGCAAATTGCTCAGCGGCGGCAGCGGATCGTTGATGTGGCACAGCAGCAACGCCATCAAGTTCCCTTCCGCGCTGAAGGGAGGTTGCCCAGCCAACATCTCATAAATGACGATACCCAAGCTGTAAATATCCGTTTGAGGCGTCACCGGCTGCACCTGGGCCTGTTCCGGCGAAAGATAGAAGGGTGAACCGGTCAGCGAGCCGTCGAATTCGTCGTCGTCATCTTCCGGCTTCAAGCGCAAATCTTTGGCGATGCCAAAGTCCGCCAGGTAAGCATTACTCTCTTCGTCGAAGAGAATGTTGTCCGGCTTGATGTCCCGATGCACCACGCCGCGCCGATGCGCCGCCGCCAACGCCGAAGCCACCTGCTCCACGATGCGGATCGCCTCTTCGGTGGGAATCGTGCCCTCGCGCAAACGGTCGCGCAAGCTCCCGCCACGCAACCAACGCATCACCAAAAAAGCGCCTTCGGGGTCGCGCCAATAGTCGTAAAGTGAGACGATGTGGATATGTTCCAAGCGTGCCACAAGCTGCGCTTCGAACTCAAAGCGGCGGATGAATTCCGGATGGTTGGCGTAGTCCGGCAAAATGATCTTCATCGCCACATCGCGCCGCAAAACGGGTTGGTGTGCCCGATAAACCGCGCCAAAACCGCCCGCGCCAATCAGCTCGTGCAGCTCGTAACCCTTGACTGTCTGCCCGCTTAAGTCAGTCATCAACGCCTCCTGCCTCACTGTTCAAAGCGTCGCGCCTCGCGTCCCCATCACGTGTGTTTTCAGATAGGTGACGGCTCGCGGCGTGTATAAGGGGATTGTAACCGTGGACGTGCACCTCTGGTGGCTCATCAGAGCGGCCCTGTAGGAAAATCGTTATACGGTCTAGTATCGTGAAGATTTGCGTTTCTGGCAACCTTTTTGCGCTCCCTCAAACTGGAACACGTTGACGGGAAAAGCAGCGGATGCTGCAACGCCGCGCTACACTTTGCGTATAAAACGTTAGGATAGTTCCAAACTGAGCCGCCGCTTTTGTATCTGTCGTGTCCGAAGTTAAGGGCAAGCCGTGAACCAGGAACCTGATTCGCTATGGGTGCAACGCACCCTGGCAGGCGATACGCAAGCCTTCGGGGAACTCGTGCGTCGCTACGAACGCGACGTGTTCAATTTGGCGTACCGTATGCTTAACGACTGGGGAGAAGCCGAGGACGCTGCGCAAGAAGCGTTCTTGCGCGCGTATGCGCACCTGGACCGCTACGACCAGCAGCGATCTTTCAAAACTTGGCTGCTTTCCATCGCTTCCAACCATTGCATCGACCGTTTGCGCCGTCGTCGGCTGACGCTGCTTTCGCTGGACGAACCGCTGCCGCCTCATCCGGCGCTCACCAGCAACATTCCCGGGCCAGAGGAAGCCACGCTCGCCAACGAGCGCAGCGCCCAGGTGCAAGAGTTGCTCGACGAACTCAACCCCGACTATCGTCTCGCGGTGATTTTGCGTTATTGGTACGACTATTCCTATGCTGAGATTGCCGAGATGCTCGAAACGACCGAAAGTGCCATCAAAAGCCGCCTTTTCCGTGCGCGGCAAACGTTGGCCGGCAAGCTCGAAGCTCATGCACTCACAGCCATTGATCCTACAACGGTGGAGGGTACTTGATCATGCGTGATGAAACGACGCCCCCGCACGATCTACACCGTACTCCGGAAGCGGAGTTCAACGAGGAGGAACAGGCCGCGCTGCAAGCGCAAGCCGAGCAAGCCTCCGAAAACTCGCGCACCGCGCAGGCGTTGCAATGGGTAGACACCCTGCTACGCAGCGCCCCCGTGCTCGCCCCTTCAGCAGAATTCGCCGAGCGGGTGATGCACGCCATTGCCACCATGCCCCGCCCCGACTGGAAACGGCGCGATCTGAGCGTCGGAGTGGCGCTGGGGCTGATGGTAGCCGCCTTTCTAAGCGTGCCTTTTCTGGCGGGCGCGCTTTTTGCACTGGTGCACACGTTGGCCGACACAAACGTGCTGAGCACCTTGTTGCAAACCGGCGTGGACGTGATCTCCGGCGTGATGAGCTTGCTCGGAGAGATCGCCGCACAGATGCAACAATGGGTCACCGCCTCTACATGGAACATGGTGTTGGTGGCGTTGGTGTTGCCTGCCACGGCGCTGTGGGGACGGGTGCTCTGGCGCATGTTGGACGCGCCGCAACGGTTGACA
>CAZZNC010000283.1:0-4318 GCA_964655405.1 uncultured Anaerolineaceae bacterium
CCCCCAGGGTAGCTCGGCGGCTGGAAGAGTTCCAGCCGGACTTGATCCACCTTTTCAGTCCGGTGGTCATGGCTGCCAGCGGTATGATCATTGGGCGACAGCGCTATATTCCGGTGGTCGCCAACTATCAGACCGACCTGCCCGCCTACACCGAGCATTATGGCTTCAATTTCCTTTCTTCGCCGGTGCAAAATTGGCTGCGCTATGTTCACAACAGCAGCCATCTGACGCTCGTGCCGTCCAACTATACGCTGCACCAATTGCGCCGCCAGGAATACAAGCGGCTGCGCATCTGGGGCCGAGGTGTGGATTTGGGACGGTTCAATCCCAAACATCGCTCAGCCGAGTTCCGTGCGCGTTTGTTGAACGGACGTGATCCCAAGTCGCTGTTGGTGCTTTACGTGGGGCGGCTGGCGACCGAAAAGCGCATTGACTTGTTGTTGGACGTGGCAAAGCTCCCAGGCGTGGCGCTGACGCTTGTCGGTGATGGCGCGGTGCGCGAAGAACTGGAGCGCATGTTTGCCGACACCAACACGGTTTTCACCGGCTATATGTATGGAGAAGACCTCGCCAAAGCCTACGCGAGCGCCGATGCGTTTGTTTTCCCTGGCCCGAGCGAGACGTTTGGGCAAGTGGTGCAAGAAGCAATGGCCGCAGGCTTGCCCGCCGTAATCGTCAATCGCGGCGGCATCGTAGACTTGGTCACCGACGGCGTCAACGGCTTTGTATGTCCGGAAGACCCGCGTGCCTTTGTGGAAGCGATCAAACGCCTGCGTGACGATCCGGTTTTGCGCCAACACATGGCGCAAGATGCCCGTCGCCAGGCCGAACGTCGTCCCTGGACGGCGATTATGGTACAGCTCGAACAATACTATAAAGAGGCCATCGAACTCAATCGCCGGTGGACGGAAGTTTCTCCGCCGCCGCGTTTTCCACGGTTGCACATCACGCGCCCGCTCAATTTGTGAGCACGCCGTCAGCTTGGCGACGGTTTTCCGACGCCTGGACGTTGACTTAGCGTCGGGTTGGGCGCGCGCGGGGGGCGTATAATGAGCATGTACTGTGATGGCTGAGGCCCCCCAAAGCCATCCGGTTGCTCCCCAAGACCAAACACTCCGCGAACCGGTGTTTGGTCTTCTTTTTGTGTTGCGGCCTTGCCAATTAGAAAATTTGTTCGTATCATGGAGCGCGTGGAATTTACAGAGCCAACGCGCCAAGTTATACTAACGTCGCACATCTACGCAGCGAAGGCAGAGGCGCATCGGTGAAAACAAACTTTCGGCGCATTGGCATTCTGGCTCACCCACTCCGTCCGGCTACGGCGCCGCTTGCCCAAACGGTGGCGCGGGCACTGGAAGCGCGGGGCGTCGAAGCGTGGATGCGCACGGCCTGGAACGCCACGCGCGCGCGCCCGTTGGTACACGGCTCGGATCTGGTGATTGCCATTGGTGGGGACGGGGCTATGCTGCGTGCGGCGCGAGTGTGCGCACCGGAAAACGTGCCCGTGTTAGGCATCAACACCGGTTATTTGGGTTTTTTGACCGAGATGCAGCCCCGTGATTGGGAACAGCATTTGGACGAGTTGCTGACCGGACACTATTGGATCGAAGAACGCATGATGATCCATTGCGAAGTGTGGCGTGGTGAAACGCCGCTCCACGCCAGCGAAGCGCTAAACGACGTGGTGATCAGTCGTGGGGCGATTGCCAAGTCCATCCAACTGGAAATGTACATAGACGGGGGCTGGACGACTACGTATCATTGCGACGGACTGATCATCGCCACGCCGACCGGCTCAACGGCGTATGCGTTGGCCGCGGGCGGGCCCATTTTGCCACCGGAGTTGAAAAATATTCTGGTTGTGCCTGTCGCGCCACATCTGAGCATGGATCGCCCGATGGTGCTTTCACAGGGCGCGCAGGTGACGGTGGGCGTTGAGCCACACACACATTCCGAAGTGGTGCTCACTGTGGACGGGGAATTGCTCTCTAGCATGGAATCGTCGGATCGCGTGGTGGTGCGCGCCAGCGAAAGCATGAGCCGCTTTGTGCGGCTGCGGGATCGCAACTACTTTTACCGTTCGCTACTGGACAGGCTGGAGCCACGTTTGCCATCGCGTGTGCGCAAACCCTTGTCTGCCGACGATCCTCCACAAACGTCCTCCGCTGCCGAGGAGTGAGTCTATGAGTTCGCCTGCGCCAACCGAACCCATCACAGCCGACCATGAAGTCAAGCTCTATTGCACCGTGCATCCCGATGTGGAAACGACGTTGCGCTGCAACCGTTGCGGGCGTCCGATGTGCACACGTTGCGCCGTGCGCACGCCGGTCGGCTACCGCTGCAAAGAGTGTGTGCGTGCCCAGCAGGACCGCTTTTTCGACGCGCAAATGCGCGACTACCTGATCGCAGCAGCGGCCAGTTTGGTACTGAGCTTTGTGGCAGCGGGGATCGTAGCTCTATTGGGCTGGTTTTACTTCGCGTTTTTCCTGTCCCCTGCGGCAGGCGCGCTCATCGGAGCGGTGGTGTGGCGGCTGACCGGCAGGCGGCGCGGGCGCTATACGGCGCTGGTGGTGGGCGGTGCTGTAGCGCTGGGGGCGCTGCCGTTTTTGCCGTCCAATTTGCTGGCGATCGGCATCTATTTGGCGCTGGCGACCAGTACGGCGGTGGCGCGCTTCCAATTGCGTTTGTGATAAGCGACCTTCCAAACCCACGAGCGAGTGAGGCACACCGAAACGCTATGTTGCAAGAGTTGCGTATTCAAAACTTTGCCATCATTGACGATTTGACATTGGAGTTTTCCGGCGGCTTCATCGCCATCACGGGAGAAACAGGCGCGGGCAAATCCATCTTGGTAGACGCGGTGGGCTTGCTGCTCGGCGCACGGGCCGACGGTAGCATGGTGCGCGGCGGCACAGATCGCGCCTTGATCGAAGGCGTTTTCAACGTGCCTCAGCGGCTGCAAGCTGCGCTCAACGCACTGTTGCAAGCCGAAGGGCTGGAAGCCGCCGACACGCCCGACGAAGTGATCTTGACGCGGGAAGTGCGCATCAACGGGCGCAGCCGTGCGCGCGTCAACGGCGTGATCTGTCCTCTGAAAACGTATCGGGCCGTCGGTGAGCTGTTGGTAGATATTCATGGGCAACACGAGCACCAATCGTTGTTGCGGCCTGCCCAGCACCTGTATTTGTTGGATCGCTACGCCAGGTTGGTGGAACGACGGGAGCAGCTCGCGGCACGGGTGAAGCACTGGGAACAGTTGCGCGCCGAGATCGAAAAGCTGCTTACCGACGAGGCCGCGTTGGCGCGGCGCGTGGATATGTTGACGTATCAAATTCAGGAGATCCACAGCGCCGACCCGCGTCCGGAAGAGGAAGCCGAGTTACTCCAGGAACGCACGCGCTTGGTCAACGCCGAACGTCTCGCAGAATTGGCAACCGAGGCGCAATATGCGCTGACCGGCGAGCTGGCCGACACTTCGGGCGCAGAAGATTTGTTGGCGCAGGTGGCGCTGGCGCTGAACAAATTGGCGCGCGTGGACGAAAGCGCCGCCGAACATGCGCAGATGGCCGAAACACTCAGCGCGCAAGCCAGCGAGCTGGCCGACGCGCTGCGTCGTTACCACGAAGAGATCGAATACGACCCCAAGCGTCTGGACGCTATCGAGGAACGCTTGGAGGTGCTCTCGCGGCTCAAACGCAAGTACGGCGGCACGGTGGAAGCGGTTTTGGCCTTCGCCGAACAGGCGCAAACGGAATTGGACACGATCTCGCACAGCGAAGAACGCTTAGAAGCATTGCGCACCCAGGAAGAAGAGCTGTTGCGCGCCATCGGGCAAGCAGCGGGGGCGCTGAGCGCGCAACGTCGGCAAGCCGCCGCGCGTTTGACCGGCGAGATCGTGCGGGAGCTGGCAGGTTTGCGCTTGGAAAATGCGCGTTTCCAAGTGCGCATTGTCCAGCAGGAAGCGCCGGACGGCTGTTACGTGGGCGAGCGGCGCTTGGCCTTCACGCGCGCGGGCGTGGACAAGGTCGAGTTTTTCATGTCGGCCAACCCGGGCGAACCACTGCGCCCATTGGCAAAGGTGGCTTCCGGCGGGGAAGCGGCACGCATCATGTTGGCGCTCAAAAGCGTGCTTTCAGAAGCCGACCAAACCCCGACGTTGATCTTCGACGAGATCGATCAAGGCATCGGCGGGCGCATGGGCGCGCAAGTTGGGCGCAAGTTGTGGCAGCTTGCCGAACGGCATCAGGTGTTGGTGGTGACACACCTGGCGCAGCTCGCCGGTTTTGCAGACGTGCATTACCACGTCCGCAAGCACACG
>CAZZNC010000284.1:0-4309 GCA_964655405.1 uncultured Anaerolineaceae bacterium
ACGTTAATGTGCGTGCTGTGCGGGGTGACGAGGCGTCTTTTAGCGTGCAACTGCGCAGCGCCGAGGGACAAGCGCTCGCCACCGTGCCTTCAGACCCGTTGACGTCCAGCGCTCAGATGGCAGGCGTTGTGCTGCCGGTTACCGGCACTTATTCCATTGCCGTCGGCAACGTTGATACGGCCTTTGCCGGTCAGACGGCTTATGAACTGACCTTGCTGCTGCGTGGCACGATGGCTCACTCCATCGGCGCGCGTATGATCTACGATCATCCGGTCGAGGGCGCACTCTACGTAGACGACCCGGCGGACGTATGGGTTTTCGACGGTGCCCAGGGGGATGTGATCAGCGCATGGCTTGCTGCTGACGCGCCCACGTTGCGCCCCATGTTGACGTTGCTGGGGACTGATTGGCACGCTGCCGACAGCGGAGAGCTGCAGGTGTTCACCACTGCGCAAGCCGACGAGAGTGGCACGGCACAACTCAGCTTCGCGTTGCCCACAGACGGCGTTTTTGCGTTGTTGGTACAAGATCAAGCCTTGCATGGCGGCCATTACCGCCTGCATTTGACGCGCCAAGCCAACAGCGCGCCGCCGCCGTTGCTGCGCCCCGAGCACGTTAAGGACGGGCAAATTGCAACAGCGGCGCTCGTGGAACGTTGGCGTTTCCACGCCGACCAGGGGGACACAGTGAGCGTCACGGTTTCCCCCAATACGCGCACCTCATTGGTGCCGCATGTGTCGTTGCTGGCGCCAAGCGGACAAGTGCTTGTCAGCGTAGATGCACGCGAGGGCATGGACGCCATCCTCACCGATTACACGTTACCATGCGGTGGAGATTTCACGTTGCTGGTCACGCGCACCCTGGGCGCAGGAGGCCGCACCGAGGGACGCTATAGCATCAATTTTGCGCTCACCCCCACGCTGACGGCAGCCGCTTACCTGACATTGCCGGCCACACAGCGCGGCACACTCGACGACGCCACACCGATTTTCCAATGGGCCTTCATGGGCCAAGCGCAAACAACCGTGCACGCCACGTTAGAAGCTACCAGCGGCGATCTTGATCCCGTGTTGCGTCTCTACGACGCGAACGGCGCGCTCTTGGTGGAAAAGAACGACAGCAACGGTTCGGATGTTGAAATGTTTGCCACGCTTCCCGCTGATGGCGCATACATCATCGAAGCCAGCCGTTACAGAGCTGCTTGGGGGCAAACCGAAGGCAATTTCGTGCTTAACGTGGAAACAGCCTATCAAGCAGGGTCGGTAACGGAAACCCGTCCTATTGCCTACGGGGATCGCGTGACCGGCACGGTAGATGCAACAGAGCGCAGCGCGCTTTGGACATTTATTGGCGTCCAGGGTGACGTGATCACCGCTCGCGCGCACTTCCCAACGGACGACGCTCCGCTGACGTTGCATGTACGCGACGCAGCGGGCAACACATTGGCAACAGGCGAGCGTAGCGGCAGCACGGTGACGTTGGATGCGGTCAGGCTGGGGGCAGACGGCCTCTATACATTGGAGGTACGCCGTCCCGGGGATGCCAGCAGCAGCTATTCTCCCTATGCGCTGGAATTGATATTGAACAGTGCCGCTGCGCTACCAGCCACGTCCGGCGGCGCGCTGACACCCGGGACAGTGGCAGTCGGACGTTTTACGGAAGATGCACCCGCGCAAACATGGTTTTGGTATGCTCAGGCCGGTGACGCCATCTCGTTGGCACTCACCGCGTTGGAAGGGCCGCTGTCCGTTGATCTGCTGCTATTGGCACCGGACGGCACGTTGCCCATCGCGCTCAGTGTGCCGGTGACCGAAGGCGGCGCATGGAGCAGCGGCACGGTGCAATTACCGCTGAGCGGGCTTTATGCGCTGCGCATCTATGCGCGTGAGGGGACACGCCACACTCGCTATCGGCTACTGGTGCAGCCCGCGACGCTGGATGCTCGCGCGCAGTCGCTCACACTGGAAACTGACGGGTTCGGCAGCCTTGATGCGAGCACTTCACGCCAAACATGGCAGTTCCAAGCACAGGCAGGGGAAACGTTCAGCGTGCGCGTGGCGGCCACATCAGGCGATCTGCGTCCCACGTTGGCGCTATGGAGCGCCGAACAGCATTTGCTGGCCGAAGGAGTGCGCGACGGAGAAGCACAAGCCGTCGTCAATACATGGACAGCGCCGTCGGACGGCACGTACTTTGTCGTGGTAGGACGCGAAGGCAGCGCGAGCGGTGTCACGAGCGGCACATATCGCGTGATGCTGCGCACTCGTCGCATTTCCGCTCATGCAGCCGCTGCGCGCGACATTGCACTCGGCAAGCGCGTGCGTGGCTATGCTGACGGCTCATCTCCGCAGCTTTACGCTTTCCATGCACAAGAAGGCGATGTTATCGCGTTGTCCGTGCAAACAGCGGATGACGCCGAACCACCCACGCCGTATGTGGAAACAGAAACCGGTGAACGCTTGCGTTTGCCTGTGACACGAAGCCTCAACGAAAGCGCAATTGCCGCGCTGCCGGTCCCTGCAAGCGGGCGCTACGTGGTGGTGTTGGAAAGTACCATGCCAACAAACGACACGCTGATCGTGCTCAAGCGCCCCGTCGAACCGAACGAGGACAGCATCCAGCGCGTTTTAGGGCGCGGCCAAACCTTCAGCGAGGGTATCCTCAAACCGACCCAAACGACCTATTGGAGTTTTTCCGGCAGACGTGGCGAAGTGTTACGTTTCACGGTAGACACGAGTTCCAGCGCTTTACGTGCCGACGTGACGCTTTTCGGCCCGCGTGGTTTTGCCGCCAATGCGGTCGAGTCCTCAGACGCAAACTCGGTCACACTGGGGCCGGTGCGTTTGCCGGACGACGGAGATTTTGTGTTGCTAATCACCCCTTGGTTGGGCACGGCGGGCAACACCACCGGACGTTTTTCGGTCACCATGGAAGCGATGGGCGCCGATGTCTCCGGTTCGGAGGGCGGGCACATTTTGATTTACGGGCAAACGGTCAGCGGAGGACTCATTCCCACCGACGCCGAAGACGTGTGGACGTTCGACGGACGCGCGGGGCAAACGGTCAGTGTGCGCGCTGAGCACGCTCCAACCGACGGCACGTTGACGTTGACATTGCTCACGCCGGAAGGGGAAACCCTGGCAAGCAGCCAGGACACCTCTGCCTATTTAGGCGCGATGTTTGGCAATGTGCAACTGCCCACAGACGGGCTTTACAGTGTGCGCGTGACGGGTGAAGTGCCTCCGGAGACCAGCATCGAGTACCGTCTAGCTGTGTTCATGGACAGCCCTCCGGCGCTTGCGGGAGTAGACGACGCGCGAGGGTTACGTTACGGGGAAGTACAGACGGGCCAGGTAGAGCAGAACGGCTTCCAGGGTTGGACATTTTACGGGCAAGCAGGCGAACGTGTGCGCTGCATCGTGACGCCAGAAAAGAACACGTTCGCACCGGCGCTTTACTTGTTGGGGCCGGACGGTGCAGTGCTGCGCGTGGCCGAAACACATGGGGATAGCGCGTCGGCCAAGATTGTAGACTATCCCCTGCCTGCCGATGGGATTTATAGCTTGGTGGTGGCACACAGTCATGTTTCCCGGGCAGAAACGGGCAGTTACCAAATCACGTTGGAACGCTCAACGGCAACGACTCATGATCGAGGGGCGCTGTTGGATACGGCCCAAGGAACGCTGACATCCAGTACGCCGGTGCACCTCTGGACGTTCGTTCCCATGGCTAGCGGCGATTACACCGTGCAATTGGATATGCGCACAATGGGCGCGACGGCAGGTTTGATGCTGACCAACGCAGATGACGAAGCGTTAGCCGTCGGCGTGGCAGACACGTATGGACGGGTCACGGCCACAGCGTATTTGGAGCAAGGGATACGCTACCAGGTTGTGATCTCAGCAGATCTCAGCACGCAGCAGGTGAGCTATAGCGTGCAGATAGACGCGGCGGGCGTGTTTGCAGGCGGAGGCGTTCTATCTCCGGCACAACCCAACGTAGGGCATCTGAGCGGCGCACACAATGCGGACGAATGGCAGTTCGAGGGACGCGCCGGCCAAACGCTGACGCTTACCGTCACGCGCGCAGACGGCGATCTGACGCCTGCGCTAGCGCTTTACGATCCGTTGGGGTTGCCGTTGCAAATGGTGACAGCCGATGCAAGCGGCACGCTCACGCTAGGCTTGCAACTTCCCGCTGAGGGAACATACAAAGTGTTGATCACACGCGCGGCCAGCGATCCGGTCGGCGCTGAGGGCTGGTATCGCATCGCGGCAAGCCTGGAATAAGCGCACAAACCTCAATAGCA
>CAZZNC010000285.1:0-4288 GCA_964655405.1 uncultured Anaerolineaceae bacterium
GCGGCGGAGCCGCTTTGCGCCGCGCGGAGCGCGGGGCGGGCGGCGCGCCCACTGCGCGCGCTCAGCGCGCGCGCCCGCCGTTCCGGCGGGCAACCCGCACGCGCGTTCCTGATCGGTTTGGTGCCGTTCCTGGCGTTCGCGCTCGCCTTCAACGCCTACCGTTTTGGCGCGCCCTGGCGCACCGGCTACGCGGGCGAGGGGTTCACCGCTCCGCTTTGGCGTGGAGTGGGGGGCTTGCTTTTCTCGCCGCAGCGGAGCGTCTTTCTCTTTGCGCCGCCGCTGGCGCTCAGCGCCGCGCTGTGGCCGCGCTACCGTCGCCGCGAGCCGCTCATGGCGCGTTTTTTGCTGTTGGCGTGGGCGATGGCGTTGCCGTTTTACGGGACGTGGTGGGCGTGGGGTGGGGGATGGTGTTGGGGGCCGCGTTTCCTCGTGCCGCTGCTGCCGTTGAGCATGATGCCGTTGGGCGTGCTTCCTTCCCGAGTTTGGCGTCTGGCCGCCGATGCCCTGATCGCGCTGGGGGCGCTGGTCAATGCCCTGGGCGTGCTGGTGGACGTGACGCCGTATTTTGTGCAGGGGGGCGTTTCCCCCGCGTTCTATGCCGCCGGGCGTGTGGTACGGGGGCAGACCGAGCCGCTGGGCGTTTTTCACGTGCGCGCATTGGGTTTGCCTTCCACATGGAGCGTAGGGCTGCCGCTGCTGCTGGCAGTTGCTTTTGTAACTGGACTGGCGCTCTTGGCGTATAGTACAGTAAAGTTGGCTGAAAGGTGAGGATTACACCATGGCTCTACGTCCATTTGCAGTGCCCCAAGACTTCGACGTGCTGATCGATCTTATTCCGCGTTGTTTTCAATATCCGGAAAATCCGGAATGGAGTGTGCAAGAAGACGAGGCGGAAAGCATGACGGACTCGATGCGCGGAATACGGCGCATTTGGTGGCTGGTACGAGGAATGGGGATTTTCTGGTCGCCGTTGCGCGACGTGTTGCGCGGATTTGTGTGGGAAGAAGACGGGCAAGCGGTCGGTCTGGTCAACGTGATGCGCATGGGGGCCACCGAACATTGGATGATCGGCAACGTGGCTGTGCTGCCGGACTATCGGCGGCGGGGTATTGCGCGAAAGCTGGTGCAGGCGGCAGTGGCCTACGCGCGACAGCGTGGCGCGCACGCGGTGATCTTAGACGTGTTGGAAGGCAACGTGCCCGCCTACAGTCTTTACGCAAATTTGGGTTTTGAGGCGTATTCCGGCAGGGCGGAGCTGAGTTACGAGCCGGACGGCGCCCCCGTGCCTCAACCCTTCCCTGACGGTTACACGTGGGATGTGCGCCCGATCATGGACTGGCGTTCGCGTTACGAGCTGGCACAACGCATCACGCCGGAGCATGTGCAGCGTTATCAACCGGTAGAAGAGGGCGGTTATCGGCAACCGACTTTCTTCCGCCCGATTTTCCCGATCATTTTCCGCGCGATGGGGTCGCGCCCTTTGCCGTATTTGCTGCGCGACAGGCAAGGGCAAATCGTTGCCGTTGTGTCTGCGCAGGTGCGCACACGCAAGGGGGGCGTCAATGGGCTGGAACTGCTTTTCGATCCTCAACACGCGGCGGCAGCGCCGGCTTTGCTCACCGCGCTGCTGCAAAAGGTCGCCGAACATAGCCCCGGGCGGCGCGTGGAGTGCACCGTGCCCCATTGGCAACAGCCACTGATCGAAGCGGCGTTGGCATTGGGGTTTCACAAGCGTTCGGATATGCACCGGATGGGGCTGCTGCTGGAAGGGTAAGCGGCGCGCGCGAGGTCGCCGACCGCCGCGAAAGTGGCGAGTCGGCGGGCGACGTGCGCGCCGAAGGCGGCGGGTGACGTCAGCGCGGGCTTTTTCGCGCTGGCGAGGTCGCCGCCGCACTAAGCTGCACACGATAAGTCAGAAAATAATGAGGTGGTACGCTATGTTGTCATCGAATAAGTTCCGTTGGTTGAGCGGCTTGGTCGGGCTGGTTTTGCTCTTGAGCCTGGTGCCGCTCACCACGCCGACACACGCACAAGACGATCCGGCACCATTGATCCTGGCCTTGCTCAACACTGAGCGCAACGCGGCAGGGCTGGCAAGCCTTGCTACAAACCCGCAATTGGTGGCGGCGGCGCAGCGCCACAGCGACGACATGGCGGCGGGCGATTTCCTCGACCATGTCGGCTCGGACGGCTCGCAGTTCTGGGAGCGCATCTTGGAGGCGGGCTATTCGATGAGCAGCGGCGCGGAAAATATCCTCTACCGCTGGGACACGGACGCGCTCGGCGCGTTCGAGCAGTGGGAGGAAAGCCCGCAACACCTCACCAATATGATGAGCGCGGACTATACCGAAATCGGCATTGCCTGGGCACAGTCGGCTTCCGGCAAATATTACTTCACGATGGTGTTGGCCCGCCGCGAAGGTGAACCGCCGCGCCTCGGTCCGAACGCCACGCCGACACTGCCACCGCTCATGCCTGCCCCTTCGCCGGACCAAGCGGTGATCTCGGTAGATCATAGCGTGCTGATGCGGCTTTTGCGGTTGCTGTTTTGGCTGCAAGCGCAGGCGGGAGACAACATGGTTGCCGTGCCTGCGGCAACGGCGGCGCCTGCGTTGCCCGCGCCACCGACCGCAACCGTCGCGCCGCTCCAACCTCCGGCTATTCCCACCGCGACGCTGCCGCCGGTTCAACCGCCGACGCTGCCGCCGCCGACCGTCGTTCCACCGACCGTGCCGCCGGTTCAGCCGCCGACCATTCCGCCGCCGACTGTGGCCCCCATCCAACCGCCCACACAGGCCCCGAACATCGTGCCGGACGTGCGCATCTTTTCTTACGGGCAATCGGTGACCGTGATCAACGTGGCGGGCCATGCGCTGAACTTACGTCCGCTGCGTTTGCAAAGCGGCGCGGGCACGTTGGACGCGACAATGTGGGACAACGGCTATCTTTCTGCCCCGCTGGACGCTTTCCCGAACGGCGATTGTTTGCAAGTGTGGGGGCTGGGGGTGCCTGGCACGTTGCCCCAACCGCCACAGTGCGACACGCGGCACGCTTGGCTTTCCGTCGGGCCGCAGTACGCTTTTTGGGAGGGCGTGTCGCAGTTCCAAGTGCTCTACGGCGGGCGTGAGGTGGCCGTGTGTCACGTGGACAGCGTGTGCGACGTATCCTTTAGCGCAACGGCACAGCCCTTGCCCGTGCCGACCGTTGCTCCGCCGCCGGCAGCACCGGCTGCCCCTGCCGCTGGCACGGGCAGCGTGCGCTTGATTTATGACGCACGTGGTGTAACATTGCTCAACGTTTCTGGCAGGCGCTTGAATCTGGCGCCGCTGATGTTCCAGAGCGCGACGGGCACGATGTCCGCCGTCGAATGGGACAACGGCTACCTTTCCGCTCCGTTGGATTCCTTCCCGAACGGCGATTGCTTGCAAGTGTGGAATCTCTCCAGTGCAGCATTGGCTCCGCCTGCTGAGTGTCACACGCGGCACGCCTGGTTGGAAATGGGCACCCCGTATCAATTTTGGCGTGCGGATTTCCAGGTGTTGTATGGGGGGCAGGTCATCGCGACGTGTTCATTGGGGACGGGGGTATGTGAGGTGAAATTGCCTTGACGATGACGCAAAGTCAAAACTGAATAACCGAACGGAGATTCGGATTGTGAGGCGGGGGAGTGAATAAACGTATCCGATGGCAAGGCTTTCGATGTGTTGTGCTGTTACTCAGCGTGGCATTGACGTTCGGCGTGTTTCCCGTCATGGCGCCTGTGCACGCACAAGACGATCAGGCATGGGAAATTTTACGCTTGCTCAACGCTGAGCGAAACGCTCATGGGCTTTCGAGCTTGACCATGAATACCCAATTGGTGGCAGCGGCTCAACGCCACAGCGACGATATGGCGCACGGGGACTTCATGGAACACACCGGCTCGGACGGTTCCCACTTTTGGCAGCGTATCAATGCGACCGGTTACCCCATGGCCGGCGGTGGCGAAAATATCCTTTACCGTTGGGACAAAAATGCGCAAGGTGCGTACACCCAATGGAAGAACAGCCCCGGCCACTATCGGAACATGATGAACCCGAAGCATACCGAGATCGGTATCGCTTGGGCGCGTTCGGCTTCCGGCAAGTATTATTACTCGATGGAGTTGGCCTGGCCGACAGGCGGGCAACACCCGACCGCGGTGCCGCCAACAGCCGTACCACCAACAGCCGTGCCGCCGACCGCAATACCCCCAACGGCAATTCCGCCGACCGCGGTGCCCCCGACAGCCGTGCCGCCAACGGCAGTG
>CAZZNC010000286.1:0-4255 GCA_964655405.1 uncultured Anaerolineaceae bacterium
CATGAGCGCCCGTAAACGCCTTTCGCGTCGGGAATTTTTGGGCTTGGCCGGTCTGGGCACATTGGCCGGCGGGATCACGTGTTTGGCAAGCGCGCTGAGCGCCTGGCTGCTGCGCCATCCGCCGATTCCTTCCCCCACCTTGCCCCCGACACACTCTGCGCAGCTCAAACACATTGACCGCCCCGTGATCGTCACGCGCGAGCAATGGAGCGCCCGCCCACCGGATCACGAAGCGGAAAACGAGCACGGTTTCTATAGCGCGGAAAATCCAGAAGGGTGGCGCGTTTACTCAGGGGATTTGCGTGCGATCTACCGCACAGTGGTCGTGCATCACGCGGCGGAATACGAGGGAAACGACCTGAGCACGGTGCAGCATATCCAAGATGAGCACATCGAGGATCGCGGTTGGGCAGACGTGGCCTATCATTTTTTGGTGGGCAAAAGCGGCCAAGTCTTTGAAGGACGCGCGTTGAACGTGCGCGGGACACACGTGGAAGGCTACAACACGGGCAGCGTGGGCGTAGTGTTCTTGGGACGCTTCGACCGCGAAGTGCCTACCGGCGACCAGATCGAAGCAGGGCAGCGGCTGATAGACTGGCTGGCGCTGTGGCTGGAGCTGACACACCTGGCGGGACATTTCGAGTTCAACCCCACCACCGTTTGCCCCGGGCGCTATTTGATCCCGTATCTGGACGGCTTCGCCATATCCGCAGGCTTGGCACGCGGCACAGGCGGTTATGTGCCACCAACCTAGCGTCGCGCGTGTTGCAAGGACACAGATCGGTCTTGCCAGCGCGGGCGGTGCTGCGCTATACTACGGACGCTATCGGGGCGTGGCGCAGTTGGCTAGCGCGCTGCGTTTGGGACGCAGAGGTCGGCGGTTCGAGTCCGCCCGCCCCGACAGCTTTTTCCCCTCCACACAGCCCCCAACTTCCATCTGTCGCAAAGCACAAAACGGCGCGTTTTTCTCACTCTTTGAGTAGTCCACCGTGATAGACCAACTCGTAAGCGCGCACGCCCTCACGGACGATCCATTCTACGCCTGCAAAGGAAGCCGCGTCCCCCTGGTTGGTGTCTGTGTAGGTCATGCCGTCTACGGTGTGCTCAAAGCCGCCCAAAAAGCGCCCTTCAGCATACATCGCGGAAAGGCTCGCTTTGATCACATGACCGGCTTCCGCCGCCGTGATGCGTGACGGCACCAGGATGCGCCCGTAATAGTTCATCGCCCAAACGGGGCGCTCTTGATAGTAAACCACTTCTTGACCGATAAAGTCCGTGCCCCCAAAGTAGCTGTCCAAGTAGGCATATGCCCCCTGGCGAAATTCCAGATCGTGCGCCCCGGGCCGATGCGCAAGGCTCTTGGCTCCGCCGCCAACATAGGTAGCGGCTTTGGCTTGCACAATGAACGTGACCAGTTGTCCCAACGAAAAGTCGTCGGCCATTCTCCATCCCCTTCCTAAACCGTCTGCGCAGTGCCTCGAGTATACATGCGCCGAAAAAAAGCACCCGCAGGCACAACTGGTCACAAATCCACTTGCACGCGCTGCGGGAGCTTGCTACCATCAAGGGGCAGCGGTCAGCGGTTCGAGTCCGCCCGCCCCGACAAAAGCTTACCCCTGACAAAAATCAACTGGCTCGGCACTTCATGCGCGGGTAGGAAAAACTCTACCCATAGCGCGTAGCAGTGTTTTTAGTTGTTCTCCCCTCATTTATCCCTTTCATAATAAGCCACAGTGGCCTTCAAGCGCTCCGCATATTGGTATATGTCAGCAACGGAATCAATGGGGATGCGCTCCTCCTTCTTCCCCTCATCAAACACGCCTAAATACTTTTGTGACGTGTTGAAATGCAAACGGCAAATAGGCTGGCGGTTGTTGTCATCCAGAAGGATTCCGCAATAGCTCTTGACATCGCGCAACGTGATACGGTTTACATCCACAACTTGATAGAGAATGGCTTTAACGACCAAAAACCCGTCAATCTCATTCTGAGTTGTCACTACGCCGTCCTGGGCTTCTTTTGTGGACGGTTTGGACTCCTGCTCTACCGTATCATCAACTTCATCGGTGGCAGTTGCTTCCTTAGCAAGCGCGGTTTTCAGTCGTCGCTCGATACGTTCGTTAATAAACGCTCGAAAAGCATTCCGCGTGATTTTCGTGAACTCTTCGATCACGGCCTGTGTCATCCGACGAGAATACACCTGTCCGGCAAAGTGACGAACTAAGCCCTCGGATGGACTTGTAAATTCCTCCGCCAGCAGATTACGAATTTCACGTGTGTATTTCAGCTCGCTCGCCGTTGACAATATGTTTCCTAAATCAAAAGTTGACTTAGAAAACCGTTTAAGTTCTTCCACCTGCTCCACATTGAAGTCGTACAGGTCAAAAACGAAAAAGGGTTTAGCATCCATCTTATTCGGTTCATCAAGATCGGTGAAAAACCAATACTTGGCGCCGTCTGTGAGAATGCCGAATCTGGCCTCTGTCACAGAAAAATAGCGATACAATTGCGAAGTATGCACTTCTCTTAGGTTAGTGCCAAGCGTTTTGACCTCAAAAAGAATAATCGGTTTGCCATCTTTCAAAATGGCGTAGTCGACTTTTTCGCCTTTCTTAGTGCCAACGTCCGCCGTGTATTCCGGAACAACCTCTGCGGGGTCAAATACGTTATAGCCTAGCGCGTTAATGAATGGCATCACCAACGCCGTCTTGGTAGCCTCTTCGCTGGTGATATTATCATGCCGTCGTTGAATCAGTGTAGCAAGCTCGCCTAGCCTATCGATCAAGTCCATTTTTGAGCCTCCACATTCCTAAAGCCATAAGGCGAAAACAATAACCTAAGTTGCCGGAAAATATCACTTTTCTGATTACAGTCTTTCCGATTATGCACTCGCTATCTACCGAAAGACTTTGGTACCGATCTTATTATAATCGTTCACCTCACTCCCTGCTAATTGCACTTGCACGCGCTGCGGGAGCTTGCTACCATCAAGGGGCAGCGGTCGGCGGCGCAAATTGGCTATGAAACGCACGCAGGCCAGCGGCATCAAATAGATCAGAGACCGCCGCCCGTCTGGACGGCCCCATAGAGTTAGGCAACGAGGCTGCATGGCGACCCGAATCCCCCTCCAGGCTGTAGAAGATATGCTGCTTTCCGTGACGCAGAGCGCCGTTCCCTTGCTCAGCCAAACCAGCGCGCACATCTTGCGCGCAGGCGGCAAGCGCTTGCGTCCGCGCCTGGTCCTTTTGGCACACGCAGCCACCGGCGGCTCCAACGCCGAGTACGTCGTCCCCCTGGCCGCCGCTGTGGAGATCATCCACACGGCCACGCTGGTACACGACGACATCAACGACCAGGGCACGCTGCGGCGTGGACACGAGACGGTCAACGCCCGTTGGGGCAAAACGTATGCGTTGCTGACGGGGGATTTTCTTTTCACGAAAACCTACGAGGTCATGGCCGCCTATCCGCCATCGTTCAACCATTCGTTGGCAAAAGCCGCGTTGTCGTTGGTGGAAGGCGAAACGTTGCAAATGCACGCGGCCAAAGAAAACCAGCTCGACCGCGAAACGTATTACCAGATCATCGCCAAAAAGACCGCCGCGCTCTTCGTGGCGTGCGTGGAACTGGGCGCGATGGCCGCCGACGCGCCTGCCGATCAGATCAAGGCACTGACCGCATACGCTTTCGATTTGGGCATGGCCTTTCAGATCACCGACGACATCCTCGACTTGATCGCCGACGCCGAACAAACCGGCAAGACCACCGGCATAGACCTGGAACAAGGGCGCGGGCTGGCCGCTGCGCAACTCAAGAGCGACGGGAGCACAGCGCCGGATGCCCACGCATCGCTCACTCAGCGCATTTTGGACGGCACAACGCTCGAAACGGTCGTCACAGTGGGACGTACCAAAGCCCGGGAACTGATCCAAGCGGCGCAGGCGGCGCTGAGCGCACTGCCCGCCACCCCCGCCCGCACCGAATTGCACGTGCTGGGCAACTACATATTGGAACGCGACCACTAAGCAGGCGGGTGTGTGCGGGGAGTTTGGCGGGGGCTTCGCCCCCCGCGCCCCCAGCAGGGGACGCTGTCCCCTGCCCCCCTCCGCAAGCCGCGCTGTCGCGCGCCTCGCGGCACTGGCGCTCGCCGGCCCGAGTGAGCGTTCGGGATGATCGCGCGTTGGGCGCGCCGCCCGTCCCGCGCTCCGCGCGGTGGGGTCAAGGGGCGAAAAGCCCCTTGCGGGAGCGCGAGGGC
>CAZZNC010000287.1:0-4253 GCA_964655405.1 uncultured Anaerolineaceae bacterium
ATGCCTTTTACCGCGCGCGCCTGCCGGAACTGGCAAACCGCGCGCTTTTCGGCGCCATGTTGATCTTCCCCGTTTACGCCGGCACGATGCTCAGCGCCAGCGGCGAAGATACGTTGGTGGAAATCGGCTGGTTGCTGACCTTTGTCGGGCTGGCAGGCACCGTTTACAGCGTGGCCGTCTACCGCGTGCTAGACATCCGCCGCACCATGCGCCGCACCGTCGTCACCGGCACGTTGGTCGGTTTCACCGCGCTGATGATCTACGCCGCGCTGCTGCTGGGGCGCCGCGTGAACGCCCAGACCGACGAGGGTCTCTACTTGGCGCTGGGCGTTCTGGCCCTGGGCACCGGCCTGGTCTATTGGCCGTTGCGCTCGGCGGTGCAAGCGTTGGTCACCCGCTTTTTGGATACCGCACCGGAAGGCGTCGCGCGCAAATTGCGCCGCTTCAGCGAAGCGATCACCGGCGTTGTGGAGCTGGACGAGGTCGTCCACGTGACCATGCGCACGTTGGAAGGCGTGCTCGGCGTGCGGCGCGGGGGGTTGATCCTGATCTCTGAGCAAGAAGACGGCGCGCTGCTGATGGAGCCGGTGCGCCAGGGGCTGGGCGAAATTCCCGAGATCGTCGGCCACCTCACGCCCGCCAGTCCGGTCTATTCCCGTTTGGCAAGCGAGCGCGCGCCTTTGTTGCAATACGACCTGGACTTTTCGCCGCGCTTCACCAACGCGCCGGAAACCGAGCGCCGCTTTTTCCAGGCGCTGCACATGAGCGCCTATGCCCCGATTGTGGTACAGCGCGAACTGATCGGCATCCTGTGTTGCGGCGCGAAGGCTTCCGACGTGCCTTTCACCGAGGCGGACTTGGAGCTGATGAGCACACTTGCCAACCAAGTCGGCGTGGCGCTGCGCAACGCGCGCCTGGTGGCAGACTTGCGCCGCCGTGAAGCCGAACAAGCCGCGTTGAACAAGGCTATTTCCGAAACCAAAGAACAGCTCGAACAGCTCGACAGCGTCAAAACCGACTTCATCACCATTGCCAGCCACGAGCTGCGCACCCCGCTGGCGCAAATTCGCGGTTATACGGACATCATGGAGGCGATGAACGAGCAGGGGCTGCTCGACCAAGACCAGATCGCCGGCATGACCGCCAATTTGCGCAAAGCGTCCGACCGGCTGGAAGAGCTAATCGGCGCGATGTTGGACGTGAGCCAGCTCGATGTGGACGCGATGGACTTGCGCTTTGCACAGATCAGCGTGGAACACTGTATGCGCACGGCTATCGAGCCGCTGACCGAGGCGGTCAAAAACCGGCGTCTGATGCTTTCGGCGCGCGGGCTGCGCAATCTGCCGCCTATTCAAGGGGATATGCAGCGTCTGGTGCAAGCGTTCCGCAATATCGTGCTCAACGCGATCAAGTACACGCCCGACGGCGGACGTATTGACATCAAGGGGTGGATGGAAAACGACGAGATCGTCATCGCCATTCAGGATACCGGCATCGGCATTGACCCCGAAAACCACGAGCTGATCTTCGAGAAGTTCTTCCGCGCCCACGACCCGAGCTTACATTCCACCGGCGCCACCAAATTCATGGGCGCGGGGCCTGGCTTGGGGCTGACCATCGCGCGCGGCGTGATCCACGCACACGGCGGGCGGATTTGGGTGGAAAGCGAGAAGTGCGACCCCGAGAATTTCCCGGGCAGCACGTTCTACGTCGCGTTGCCGCTCACGTCACCGGAAGACGCCAAACGCATCTTGCCGCTGGAATCCACCGTGAGCCTGGACGTGGCCCACATCGAGGCCGTGTTGAGCGGAGAGGGTGCCGCTTCTGGAGAACAAAACATGCCGACGCTGCCGAAGCCGCCTGCCGGCTGGGGCGCATGAAGCCCCAGCCCGCCGAGACGGCCCGCCACGTCGTCACGCGCGATCATGCACTTTCGAAGTGCGCACGCACGCGCAGCCGACCGAATTGTAATTCGTCCCCGTCCTGGATCACGCGCACCTCGTGGGCATGTACGCGCTGCCCATTGATGTAGGTGGAGTTCAAGCTGCCCATATCCGTCAGCACCAATGTCGTGCCCTGGCGACGCAGCCCCGCGTGCAGACGGGAAACGCCCTTCTGCTCCGCCTGATACGACGACAAATCCACGTCGGGGATCATCACGCTTTCCGGCGAAAGCCGCCCGATCACCAGATCATTGTGGCGGGGGTGCACACGGATCACGTCGCCCGTGTCCACGATCTCCAAGGCCAGCGTCATCGTGTCGTCGAAGTAGGTCAAATCCTGCACGTGCGGTGATTCCAACGGCTGGGTATCGTCGCGGGTTTGTACCAGCATCGCCCCGCATTGGCGGCAGAAAAATTCCCCGGGAGGGTTCGCCGTGCCACATTCCGGACAAGTGAGCATCTCGTCGGCGGGCGCCTGACGCTGCGCTGCCGTGTCATCGGTCGCGCGCCGGGTACTGATCCGCCGAATCCCCTTGATTTTCTTACGCGCTTCGGCCAAGCCTTCCGGTGGCCGATACTGCGTGGCATAGGGATCGGTATGCGCGCCGCCAGGATAGTTGCGCCCTTCGCGCGCTTCCCACTCTCGCAACAAGCGGACGAGGCGCTCTTGGGCCGGCAAATCCAACGTGCGCACTTCGGGTTCGATCTGCTGCCAGGCTTGTTCGCGCTCCACGCCTTGCTGGCGCAAACGCACGAATTGGGCATATAGGTGTGTGACAGGGCTTTCTGCGCTCACGAGGTTCTCCCGCTAACTCCATCGCATGGTGTGGGGTGCTCCCACATTGTTTCAATGTTCCCAGCATAACAAAAAAAACTAAAAAGAAAACTAACAGGATATATGTTTTTGTCAAGATTAAAAAGACAAGCCCACCACCTGGGGCAGCGGGCTTGCTTTTGGCGGCCTATGATGCCGCGTAAACGTGCGTTTGGGGCTATTCGGCCCGCACGGTCAGATCGTAATCAAGCGCCCAATCCGCTTCGACCACGACCAGATACTCGCCACTCTCTTCCGCCGTGAGCGACGTTTCGCTGTCGTAGTAGGTATCAAAGTACGCCACCTGGAAGCCGTCCGGCCCGTAAACGCTCAGGTACGGGAAATGCTCCGAGTTCAGCTCGATCTGCACGGCTTGGCCCGCATCCAGCGACAGAGAGAAAATATCTTGGGTGTCGTTGCCGCCGTCCAAAGCGCCGTTGTACGTCTGGCCGATTTCCAAAGTGTCCTCGATCATCTCCGGAACGCCGATCAGGAAATCGTTCACATCGTCCAACGCATCGTAGCTTTCCGGCACGGTGACGCTGTCCATCGTCGCCGTGTTGAACTCGTCCATTTCCACATCGGTTTGCAGCGCAACCGTCACGGTTTGGGGCGACTCTTCACCAAAGAGCGACAGATCCAACGCGATGGAAAGGTTGAGCATTTCGCGGTGGATGTAGGAATCGTCCGCGCCTACCCAAACCGTCGTCTCGCACGTGAATTCCTGCACCATCATGCCGGCTGTCACCAAGAGCAGCTTGAGCTGAGCTTCGTTGACGTCCAGGTCTTCCATGTTCATCTCGCCGGTGGTGTCCAGCGAGGCCACAGACTCCAGCGTTTGCATCAACGCGCCCGCCAAGTCCGGATCGTTGAGGAAGGCGGTCGCGTCAAACGAGGACGTGAAGACCACCATGGTCTGCCCGTTGTAAACTTCGTCGGCCTCGCGCGTGGTGGTGGCGTACTTTTGCAGCAAATCAACCAGCGGCTGCATAGCGTCTTGCAAAGCGGCAACGTCCATATTTTCCAGTTCGGACTGCGCATTCTGCCAGCCTTGCGCAGCCTCGTCCAGGCCGTTTTGAATCTCTTCCATCATGGCTTGGTCCGGCTGCAATTGCTGCCCAAACCAGGCATCCGACCCATTGGGCGCGTTGAGGTGCAAATACAGCCCGCCGTCCTTGACAATGCCTTCCCCTACGAGGCCAAAGGTTGTTGTCGGCAGCTCGAACAGCAAATGCTCAATTTGCACATCGCCCCCCAAGCCCTGCAAAATCTGCACGACTTGTTCGGCGTCCAAGGTCTGGAGCCAAGCCATCACAGCGGGGGTCGGATCGTCGGCGTTCGCCAGGCTGTCGGCCAACGCCACGATCTGCTCCGGCAACACCAAGCGCGCCGACCCGTTGGCTTCAATGACCACCGAATCCGGCGCGGCGTCCATTGCCAGCGATGCAGACCAGGCCGGAATCGCCAGCGAAGATACGCCCTGCATAGCTTGGGCT
>CAZZNC010000288.1:0-4245 GCA_964655405.1 uncultured Anaerolineaceae bacterium
GGGGAACAGGTCAATGAATAACTGCCACAGCCCGGGCAACGCAAAAGCGCCGTGCTGAAAGCTGCCGTCGGCGTATGCGAGTTGCGCGCCGACCACGCCCGCGCGCGGCAACGTAAAGAGCGCGTCGTAAAGCGTGCGGGTGGCGCCAAGGTGCGTGCGTGTGTCCGGATTGAGGAAGTAGACGGCGCGCGGCAGGCTTTCGGGCGGCGCGTTCGGATCGCCAAAGCCGATGGCGCGCAGCGCGACGTTGTTGCCCGCCGCAAAGCCCCAGTTGCGCGCTTCGGCCAGCACGTGCACTTGTGGGAACTGCGCGCGCACGGCCTCCGCCGTGCCGTCGGTGGAGGCGTTGTCCACCAACCAGACTTCAGCGGTCGGACCGTGCGCGTCCAGGTCGGCGTAAAGCGTGCGCAGCGCGTCCAGCACGAGATCGCGCACGTTCCACGTGACGAGAATAGCGGCCAGCTCCGGCGGCATCGGCGCGTCACTCCCACGCGGGGAAGGTCATATCCCAGTGCGCCGCCTCCAACATGGCGCGGAACGCGGCGTAATCGTCCGCCGAAACGGGCATGATCGCGGCGGCGTCGAGCAGCGCGCTAAGGCGGTCTTCGCCTTCGGTGCGGTCGTCGAAAAAGTCTTGCACCGCCTCGATCACCTGGGCGCGTATGTCTTCCGGCAAAGCGCTTTCCGGCGCGAAAACCAGCACCTCATAGGGGAAGACGCCCTCGGCGAAACCGTCCCACCGCTCGGGATTGTCGGGCGCTTCGGTGTCCGCTGCGGGCGCCACGACGTGCATCACAGCGGTGATGTTGTCCTCGGTGGCGCGTTGTCCCTGGTCGGTGAGCGCGGTGGCAAGTTCCAGCACCAAATCCTCGAAGCGCTCCGGCGGCAGCGCGGCGGCGGCACAATCGCCCTCGTAAAGCGCCTGGGCCAGCGTCAGATCGTCGGGGTAGTCCTGCACGGCGGCCAGGTCGAGCTGTGGATTGACCCCCTCAGCGGCCATCAGCAGCGCAGGGGCAACCCACGACGTGAAGAGCGGCGTTTCGTCGCTACGGCAAAAGACGCGCCCTTTGAGCTGTCCCAACTCGGTGACGTCAATCCGCCCGACGATCTCCACGCTGCGCCCCAGCGTATAGGTGGGCGGGCGTCCGCGTTGGAGCGCGAGCGCGGGCACGGCGTCGCATTGCATGGCGGCGGCGTAGTAGGTGGGCGCGCTGACCCAAGCGGCGCGTGGTGCGCCGCTGCAAAGCGCGTCCAGCGCGGCGACTTCATCGGCAAAGGTGACGCGCACGTCCATTTCCAGCGTGTCGGCCAGGTCTTGTTGCAAATCTCGGCGGGCACGACGGGCGTCACGGTCGTTGGCGTCTCCCAACGTGAAGATCAGTTCGAGCGCGCGTGGCCCCTGGCCCAGCTCCGGCGCATTTTCTGCTGGTGGCAGCGGCGAAGATCGCGGCGTGGGCGTGGGCGGGACGCGCGTGGGGATGCGTGTGGGGGGCACGTTGGTCTGCTGACCGCACGCCGCGAGCAACAGCGCGGCCCCTAAGGTGAACAGCGCGACAAACGCGCGTGGAGTGAGTAGGTTTGGGCGTTCGATAATGCACC
The DNA here is from genome assembly GCA_964655405.1 of uncultured Anaerolineaceae bacterium. GTDB lineage: Bacteria > Chloroflexota > Anaerolineae > Aggregatilineales > Aggregatilineaceae > JALSSH01. Next base: position 1,600 of record CAZZNC010000288.1, read on the forward strand.
TCCCCCTGAACTGATAGCGAGCCGTTACGTTTATGGTACAGCACACGCGGGCGCGCGGCAAAAGCTCCGCAAGGGGTGCTTCGCCCCTTGACCCCGCCGCGCCGAACGCGCAGCGTTCGCGCGGCACGGGGTGCGCGGAACTTGGGCGGGCGGCGAGCGTTCGTTGCTGGTGAACGTCCGCCGACGGCGGGCGCGCCCCAGCGCACGATCACCGCACGCGCTCAAGCTGACCGGCGACGCCAAGCCGCAAGCCTGCCCATTATGGCGCGGGCGTAGCCTCCGGTGGCGGCACAAGCTCGATTTCGCGCGCACCGACACGACTTTGGAACGGGGGAATACCCACGTCCTCGTGGATGAGGCCCGCCCAGCACTCTTGCGGATTGCGCGCCTTGCGAATCTCGGTCATGCGCACCGCGCCCCAAATTTCTGCGCGTTGCTCGGGTTGCAGATAGTAATATGTTTCGTCCGTCTCTGGGTCGTAGACGGCGGTCAGCTCGTCCAGTGGCGCTAGCGCCCAACGCCAGGGAAAATCGCTGTAAGCGGTGTGGCAATTGATGCCCACGCGCCACGCGCCGGACTGTTCGTAGGCTTCCAAGCTGGCAGCGGTTTGGTCGAACTGATAGACCGTGCCAGGGAAAGGCCCTGCTGTGCGGATGGGCGTTGAGCCGTAATTGTTGACGGTCAGCTTGAAGACCAGTAGATCGCCTTGCACCATCGTCAATGTGGACAGCTCCGACGAGACGCCCTCCGGCTTGGGAATTTTGCGCCCGGGGATGCGCGCGTCCGTGTAGAAAGCTTCGTCGTAGGGCATGTGGTCAAAAACGACGATGGCGCCGGCCACCTGGGGGGTAATCTCCACTTGCGGCAAGCCGCCATCCTGGATGGTGAGCGTGCTGCTACGCACGATGCGCTGACCGACGGCGTCTTGTGCCACTGCGTAGACCGTGTACGTGCCGTCCGGTGGCGGCTCCATGCCCTGGTCTACGCCGCCGTCGTAATCATACTCGTGGTTGCCCATGTCCCCGGGCTTGCGCCCCTTTTCGCGCTCCGGCAAATAGTAGCGTTCTCCCTCCGCGTCCTCCAGGTAGACGCTGAGCGAGGCGGGTTTTTCCAGGTACACATTGACGCTCACACGGTCGCGGATGCCGTCTTGGTTGGGCGTGAAGGTGGACGGGTGGATCTCAAAGGCGGCGATCAAAGGCAAGGTGCTATCTGCGTCCGCAATCTCCAACGTGCCTTCGGTCTGGATGCTGTTTCCGTCGTCTTCCTCGGCCAAAATCACCCAGTGGTAGCGCCCGTTCGGGATCAAGCGGCGCTCCACTGTGCCCGCAAACTCTTCCCCTGCCAGGCGGTAGCCATCCACTATGCCGCTGAATAGCACGCGGTAGTCGCCCGCCACACGGCGCTGCCGGTTGCGGAAAACGTAGCGTTGGCCGTCCTCGTTTTCCAATGTGATCGTGATCCACGCCGGACGGGTCAAGGTGTAGCGCACCGTTGTCAGATCGTCCACGCCGTCGGCGTTGGGCGTGATGCGCGCGCTTTCAAAGGTGGCATCACGCAACAGGGGCACGGGGGGCTGTAGCACCATGTAACCCACCACCCCCATCACAGCGACCGCAACCAGCGCGGCCAGCACGGTAAGCATTTTGGGAAAAGGCATCGTGTTTTTCTCTCCGCTGAAAGGCTTGCGGCTGTGTGCATAGGTGTTGACGGTGCCGATTGTACCACGAGGCACAGCGATTCGGGCAGGGCGTTAGCCCAACGTGGTGCAAGCGCGGGTTGGGTGAAAATGAACGTTTTGCCGGTTGGCTTGTGGTGGCAACTAGCCCTTGTGACCCCCCTTGTTTCAAGGTAGTATGTGGGATAATGTGTGGGAAAATTGTGGGATAAGTGGGATAACCGCTGTAATGGTTGCTTGGATCACGTCACGGTGTAATGGAACGGAGCGCACATGGCTGCTACAACGGAGATACAAACGTACACGGATGCCGTCGAATATCTTTACAGCTTTATCAATTGGGAAGTGGAACGTCATGTGCGGTACGCCCCCGAAGCGATGACTTTGGAGCGCCCGCGTCGGGTTTTGGAGGCGCTGGGCAATCCCCATTTGCGCTATCCGGTCATTCACATCACCGGCACGAAGGGCAAAGGTTCGGTTGGCGCCATGTGCGCATCGGCGCTGCAAGCGTCAGGGTTGCGCACGGGGTTATATTCGTCCCCACACCTGCAAGACTACCGCGAGCGTTTTCGTGTGGACAATGCGTTGATCTCCCCGCAAGACTTCACCGCGTTGGTGAATGTGGTGCGTCCGATTGTGGAGGCGGTGGAGGACATTACCTGGTTCGAAGTGACGACCGTGATGGCCTTTCTCTATTTTGCACAGCGTGAAGTGGACGCGGCGGTGATCGAAGTGGGGCTAGGGGGACGCTTGGACGCGACAAACGTCGTGCAACCGGTCGTTTCGGTCATCACCAGCTTGAGCTATGACCACATGCATCTGCTGGGCAACTCATTGGCGGCGATTGCGCGGGAAAAGGGAGGCATCATCAAACCTGGGGTGCCGGTGGTCAGCGCGCCGCAGCCCCCCGAGGCGCTCGACGTGCTGCGGAACATTGCGGAAGAGCGGGACGCGCCCTTGACCTTGAT